>JAGNIJ010000017.1 GCA_018001225.1 Kiritimatiellia bacterium
CGACGGACTGGCTGGTGGTGTCGACCGACAGCGCGGCGACGAACCATTGGGAGGGGGGCACGGTCATCCCGTTGGATCCGTCAAAGCCGGAGGACTTCGCCGCGGCGGTGAACGCGGCGATCAAGGCGCGTCCGCAGGTGGGTGCCGTGCTGGTGGCGACGGATCGGGGGGAGGATTACGCGGCGATCGCGAACTGGGCGGGGAACATCAATGCCTTCGTCTTCTATCTGGAAGGGGGCTGGACGGCGTGGGAGGCGCACCGCCGTATGATGGGGGCGATCCGGCAGGGGCAGGTTATGACAGCGCAGAGTGCGGGAAGCGGTGGGGCCAAGGTGCGGCCGGGGTGCGGCGGGTGTCCGAAATAGGCACAGGCGGGTCGGCTGTGATGCCGGGTGAGGAAGCGGACGGGGAGGAGACGAGGCACGATGATGGCGACGGAATGCGGGGCGATGGTGGTCTACGGGGGCGGCACGCAGGGAGCGAAGCCCGAGGCCTTGCAAAGCACGCTCTTGCTGAAGTACGGGACGCCACCGGATTCGGCTGCGGATCCGGAATCATGGGAAATCGAAATGGTTTGTATTTTAGAGAACACGGACTCCGGGCCCTTGCCTGGGGTGGACTTTCCCGTGGATGCGCCCGTCGCCGAGTCGGCGACCCATGGCCGTGTGGAGTTAAATCCATATCCCGAAGCGGAGATCCGCCGCGACTCCCGCGGCAACCAGAAAGTGATGTTCAGCCTTTCCGGGATTCCCCCCTGCGGCAAGAAAATTGTCAGCGTGAAAGCTCGGTGGACAGCGCCCGCGAAAGCGCAACCGTTGTCGGACATGGACAGGGATCGCTATCCGGCGGAGGATCCCGGCATGGGGGCCCGGCATTCGATCGTGGCGGAGACGGTCCGGCGCTTGAAAGGCTCTCCTCCCCAAGGCACGGCTAGGGCGCTGTATGCCTATATGATCGGAGTGGTGGAAAACAAGACGGACGGGAGGCCGGATACGGGATGGGGAAGCGCTGGCCTGATGACGGCCTTGTGCCGGGCGGCGGGCATCCCGGCGCGGGTGATGGGGGGGTACCTGAAGGGAAGTTGCAGCCGTCATGAGATGGTGAGGCGCCACCACTGGGCGGAGTTTCATGATGGTTTTCGATGGCGCGTGGCGGATTGCACACAGCAGCGCTTTGCCGTGGAGGATAATCACTACTTGGCAACGCGCGCCTGCGGAGGTGTGCCGGGGCGCGAGGAGGAGAGCTGACGCCCCCTCCGGCCGGGCAATTGGACCGTCCATCGACAATAGCATGAACAAAGCATCCCAGAGCACGTTAAGGGGCGAAAAGAAGGAAACGGTACCGGATGGGCCCGTCGACCCGGTCCAATGCATGTCGGAATGGGCTCGTGACATCCGCCATCCGTTAACCATGGCCAAGGGATTTCTCTATCTCCTGGGCCGGCAATTAGGCACACAAGGAGTGGTCTCGGCGACACACGAGCCGGCAATCAACGAGAACCTGCAAAGAATAGAGCAGAGCTTGAATCGCTGCACGGAAATGACGGAGGCCTTGAGCCAAGGGGCGCAAACAAACAGCAAGGCCATGGGGCGAGTTTCTTTGAACCGGATACTCCTGGAGCTGGCGGATACCTTTTCAGCTTGGGCCAAATACAAAGGCGTGGACGTATGGATCGTTCTGGCCTCGGAAGAGGTCTGTGTGAAAGGCGTCAGGATTCAGTTGGCTCGAGCTATGCAGAACCTTCTGATCAATGCGGTGGATGCCTTTTTGGGATGCACAGGAGAGGTCACCATGAATCTCCAGAGAGATCAGGATCTGGCCGTTGTGCGCGTCATGGACAACGGGCGGGGGATGAGCGCCGAAATATGGCCGCATGCCTTTGAGCCCCAATTCACCCGTGGCAAGGCGGAGGGGTGCGGTTTGGGGTTGGGCATTGTGAAGCGTATCGTGCAGGAGCACGGAGGGTGCGTGGAACTGGCGAGCCAACCAGGAATCGGCACTTCCATTGTCTTGCGTTTCCCTCTTTGCGCTCCTCCGTGATTATGGCCTTTGCTACGAATAAGGCTGGATGGCCGGGAGCAAATGGATCTTATGTGCAGCCTCCGGCGCTGAAGGTTCCGCATTCGACTCGTGGTGGGCGCACCACCCCGGGTCTTTCCAGGGGAGCGTGGCGTGCGGGGAGGCTCTTCCGCCGACGGAATTGGTCGACTTCGTTTCTCTGGGCGCACCCGTACTTTGAAACCCAGGTGAAGGCGAAAGGGAGTGCGTGTCACAGTGCGGCGGGAGGGGAACCCAACGAAGGGAGAGTCTTCAACAACGGGGAATACCTATCCCACCAATTTGCTGAACTTGACGCACACAACTATCCTTCCATTCTTTCACGGGGCCGGTCTGCGGGGCCAAGATTTTGATGCCGTTTGCATTCCCCTGCATTTTCGTGCATGATTTGGTCAAGAAGAAGGTGGCTGAATGAAAGCGGTTTGCTACTCCTTATAAAGAGGGGCGGGAGCTTGCTTGAAGGTGCAAACACTCGAAATGCCTAGGAAATATGATGGTTTTCTGTTCTGCTGATGCTTCGGCCTGAATGAGGGTCGTGACGGTAAATGTGTAACATATTGATGGCGGCCAGGTTAGACTGAAAATCCGTGTGTCGACGGTTCGATCCCGTCTCTGGCCACCTTCCCTTTTTGATGGCCGGAACCCGGGAGGTGGGAGCATGACTTCGAAGGACTCGCTGAAGCTGACCCTGCCGAACGACCTTTCCTACCTGCCGAACGCGCAGGCTTTTGTCACCGAGGCGGCCCGCCGATTCGGTTTTTTCGAGGCGGAACTCATGCCGATCGAGGTCGGCGTCGAGGAGGCCGTGACCAACGTGATGAAGTACGCCTACGACGCCGAGGAAAGCCGTAGCTTCGAGATCGAGTGCGAAAAGCTGCCCGCGGGCATGAAGATCGTCATCCGGGAGAAGGGCATGCCCTTCGATCCGGCGCAGGTCGAGGCCTATCGGGCCGGCGCGTCCCTCGAAGAGTCCTCGACCCGGGGTCTGGGGACCTTCCTGATGCAGCACCTGATGGACGAGGTGTCGTTCCACAACCTCGGAACCGAGGGCAAGGAGACGCACCTGGTCAAGTACCGCAAGGACAAGGCCGCCCTCGAGTCCGAGCAGCAGGAACGGCAGGTCGCGGCGGCGGAGCCCGAGGTCATCGTCGAAAAAATCGATTACGACGTGCGCGGGCTCGATCCCCGCGAGGCGATCCAGGTCTCCCGCTGCGCCTTCAAGTCGCACGGGTACAGCTTCTTCGACGAGCACATCTACTACCCCGAGCGCCTCGTCGCCATGAACCGGTCCGGCGAGATGATCTCCGCGGTCGCCGTGACGAAGGAGAAGGTGTTCATGGGGCACGCCGCGCTGGTCTACCAGTACCCCGAGGACCGGATCGCCGAGCTGACCTTCGTGTTCGTCAACGTGGAATACCGCGGGCAGGGCGCCCTCAACCGGCTGATCGAATACCTGTTCACCTGCCCCAAGACGAGGGAACTGCGCGGCATCTACGCGTACGCGGTCTCGAACCACGTTTTCACGCAGAAAGCGATGGCGCGCTACCAGGTCAACGACTGCGGGATCCTGCTGGCGACCAGCCCCTCGTCGTGGAAGTTCCGGGGCATCCCGGAGGCCGGCGCGCAGCGCATCAGCGTCATCCTCGGCTTCAAGTACGCGGGCGCGCCGGAGAAGCGGCGCCTGTACCCGCCGGAGCGCCACCGGGCCATGATCGAGAAGCTGTACCGGAACATCGGCGCGGCGGGCCACGAGTACGCGGCGCCGGGTCCCGCCGCCCCGCCGCCCGCCGGGGAAGCGGAACTTCTGACGGGCGTGAACGCGGCCGAGGGCTGCGCGGAGATCTTCGTCCGGCGGTACGGGGCGGACACGGCGACCGCCGTGCGCAAGGCCCTGCGGCAGTTCTGCGTCCAGCAGGTCGCCTGCGTCAACCTGTTCCTGAACCTGGAGGATCCGGCGACCGCGTCGCTCGCCGCGGAGTTCGAGAAGATGGGATTCTTTTTCGCCGGCATCCTGCCGTGCTCGCGCATCGGCGACGCCCTGATCCTGCAATACCTCAACAACGTGGCCCTGGATTACGGCAAGATCGTCGCGTATTCCGACGTCGCCCGGGAGCTCCTGGCGTACATCCGGGGACTCGATCCCAACGCGGACCTGTAGGCGGCCCATGCTCTTCCCCTCGCTGGCCGGACAACCCGTGGCGCGGATCAACCTCGACGACGAGGCGGCGCACTGGCTCGCCCGCCGGCCCGCCGCCCCGGACGCCCCGAACCCGCTGCTGGACCCCGCGGTTTGCGGGCAAATGATCGCCGAGGTTCATCGCCGGGAAGGCGCCGACTGGTCCTACGGCGGCTACCTCGAGGACCGGCGCCGCCTCTGGCGCGGAAGCTACCTGGAAAAGAGCGGCGCGTTCATCCATCTCGGCGTCGATTTCAACGTGCCCCGGGGCACGGAATTCGTGGCCGGTTTCCCGGCCGGCATCGTGGTGGTGGACGACGACCCGGACCGGGACGGCGGCTGGGGAAAGCGCATCATCCTTCGCCCGAAAATGCCCGGCGGCGACGTGCTGCTGATCTACGCCCACCTCCAGAACGTCCGGTGCCGGCCGGGGACACACGTGCCCGCCGGCGCCGTGTTGGCCGAGGTCGGCGGCCCGCCGCACAACGGCAACTGGCATCCGCACCTGCACGTCCAGGCGATCCGGCGCGGGCTGTTCGAGGAGATTCTGCTCGAGCGGTTCAGCGAACTCGACGGCTACGGGCGCGCGGAGGAGTTGGATGAACTGCGCGTCTCCTTTCCGGACCCGCTGCCGATCGTGCTGGCCTGACTCCGGGGCTTCCCCCCCGCCGGTTCCTGTGGTATCCCTTCGGCCGGATCGCTGTTCCCAATGGATTCGCCCAGCCAGAACCTGCCGCCGGTTACGGCGGCGGTGGTCGTCGCCGTCGCGGCCTACATCGCCGCGCAGATGCTCGCGGACATCGCCAGCCTGAAGATCGGGATCGTCGCGGGGCTGGCCGTGGATATGGGAACGTTCGTCTATCCCGTCACCTTTACCCTGCGCGACGTGGTCCACAAGCTGATCGGCCGCCGCCACGCCCGCCTGCTGATCGTGGCCGCCGGGCTGATCAACCTGCTGATGGCCGCCTACCTGCTGTGGGTGGCGCGGGTGCCGGGCGATCCGGGGTGGGGGCTGGACGCCGAGTTCCGCGCGATCCTCGCGCCGGTCTGGCGCATCGTGATCGCGTCCATCCTCGCCGAGGTGGTCAGCGAACTCCTGGACACGGAGATCTACCACCTCTTCGTCACGCGCGTGACGCGGCGGTTCCAGTGGCTGCGCGTGCTGACCAGCAACAGCGTCAGCGTCCCGGTGGACAGCGTCCTGTTTTCCGTCGGGGCGTTCGGGTGGGCGCTGCCGTGGGTCGCCGTGTGGCAGATTTTTATTTTCAACATGATCGTCAAGTACGCCGTGACGCTGGTCAGCCTGCCGATGATCTACCTTGCGCCGGACCGGCACGCGCGGGAAGAACTGGCCTGATTCGTGTTGGGCGTTGGACGTTGAGCGTTGGAAGTTGAGTCTCGGGGAGAAGAAACGTCCAACAACCAACTTCCAACGTCCAACTTTCAACAATGGGATCAGGAATCCGCAGCCGGATTTTCCAACCCCTGCAACGCCTTGAGCGCGGCGCGGGATTCCGCCTCGCGCTTGCTCGGGCCGTGGGCCGCGGCGGCGACGCGGTCACCGATCCGGACCTCGACGTTGAACCGCCGCGCATGGCCGGGGCCCGTGACCTCCAGCAGCCGGTAGACCGGCCCGACCTTCCACCTTTGCTGGCAATACTCCTGCAACGCGCCCTTGGGATTATCCTGTGCCGCCGCGCTTTCCTTGCCGGAAGCCAGGGCGGTGAACAGGTGCTTGTAGATCCGTTCCACGGCCTTCAGTCCGCCGTCCAGGTACGCGGCGCCGAGGACCGCCTCCAGCGCGTCACCCAGCGTCGAGGCGCGGGCGCGGCCGCCGGACTGCTCCTCGCCGCGGCCCAGCCGCAGGAACGCACCGAGCCCGATCCGTTCGCCGATTTCCGCCAGCGTCTTGCCGTTGCACAGGACGCTCCGGAGCCGCGTGAGGTCGCCTTCCTGGTGGTCCCGGTGGGCGTGGTAGAGCTGGGTCGAGGCCACGAGGCTCAAGGCCGAGTCGCCGAGGAATTCCAGCCGCTGGTTGTCCACCGTGTTGGACGTGGGGGCCTCGTACCGCCACGAGCGGTGCGTGAGGGCCTCCTCGAGATGTCTCTTTTTGCGGAAGCGGTACCCCAGCGCCTTTTCCAGCTTCCGGTATGGATTGCGAAGAAGGTTCATGCCCTCGGATGAAAGCGGGAATGTACGTGCTTGAGCCGCGAGCTGTCAACATGCGTGTAAATCTGCGTCGTGGCGATGTCCGAGTGGCCGAGCATCTCCTGGATCACCCGCAGCGGCGCGCCGTTGGCCAGCAGGTGGCTCGCGAACGAGTGGCGAAGGGTGTGGGGGGTGACGTGCTTCGCGATGCCCGCGTGCCGGGCCGCGCCCCGGATGAGCACCCACAGGGTCTTGCGGCTGAACGGCCCGCCGCGGACGGTGAGGAACAGGGCCCGCCCGTCCGGGATGCGCTTCGCGAGCACGGGCCGCGCCTCGGAGAGGTACGCGCGCAGCGAGGCGGCCGCCGCGCCGCCCAGCGGCACGACGCGCTCCTTGCGGCCCTTGCCGAGGCAGCGCAGGTAGCCGTCGTCGAAGTGCAGATCGTCGAGCGTCAGGCGGGCCAGCTCCGAGATGCGCAGGCCGGTGCCGTACAGCGTCTCCAGGATCGCGCCGTCGCGCAGCCGGTGCCGGCCGCGGCTGCGCGCGGACTCGAGCAGGCGCTCGACCTCCTTCACGCTCAACGTGTCGGGCAGGATCTTCCAGAGCCGCGGCGTCTCCATGCTCTCCGTCACGTTCTGCCGCAGCAGGCCCTCCTGCTGGAGGTAGCGGAAGAACACCTTCACCGCGACCATCCGGCGCGCGATCGAGTTGGCCTGAAGCCCGCGATCCTTCTGGTCCATGAGAAAGTCGAGGACCTGCGGCCGCCTCACGTCATTGACCGAGCTGACGCGCTTCTGCTGGAGGTAGTCCAGGAAGGCGTGCAGGTCCGCGCCGTAGGCCAGCCGCGTATTCTCGCTCAACCCGCGCTCGAGCGAGAGGTAGTCCAGGAACTGGTCCACGAGGGGCTGCATGGTTTTTATTTCCCGCCGGCAAAGGCCTTGAGGCTGGCCGTCAGCGCAGGGAACTCCGCCAGGAGCTGCCGGTCGGACGTCACCAGCTTCACGTTCAGGTCTTCCGCCAGGGCCGCGTATTCGCAATCATAAGCGGAGCATCGGGATTCCGCCACTTTCCTCATGACCAATTCCGAGGGAATCACATACTCGCGACCGGCGAGCTGCGACTCGGCCCCGTGGAGGCACCGATCGGCCGTCGCCCGGTCCAGGGCGCCGCGGCGCAAGTATCCGGCCAGTATGCTGCGGAACTCGGATCGCCAGAGGAGGGGGGCGGCCCAGCGAGGGTCCCGCGCCAGCGCTTTTTCCGCGAAGTCGGTCATCTCGCCGGGGATCCAGAGGTACGCCAGCGCGTTGACGTCCACCACGATCACCGGCGGCCCGCGTTTTTGAAGTCCGCCAGGTCCTCCTGCGTCAGGTAGACGTTCATCGCCTCCCGCACGGCCCGCGCATGCCTTCCGATGGCCGCGGCATCCACCGGAACGCCATGGACCATGCCGGCCAGGGTCATGATGATCTCCCGGTTAAGGCTTCTTCCGTTCGCCCGGGCGCGGGATTTCAACGTGCGATGCACGGCGGCCGGAACATCCTTCAACGTGATCGTGCTCATACAAAAACCATAATGCATCCATTATGGATGTCAACTCTTGCTTCACGCAGCCGGCTTGCGGGCGGCGCTGCCGCCGGCCTCATGGCCGGGTCACGGCCAGGCGCAGGAACCGGTTCGTGGGGGAGGGCGAAGGGTCTTGGACGTGGCACACGACGGGATTGCCCGCGCCGAGTTCGATCACGTTGGGCGTTCCGCCCCAGGAGCCGTTGATGTTGGTGGCCAGGCCCACCCACAGGCTGTCGTTGGAAATCGAGACCGAACCCTGCACGATCAGTGTTGCGTCGTCCACGGCCGTGTCGCGGTTGAAGACGAGCACGCCCATGCCGTTGCTCACATATCCCGAGAGCCGGGCGAGAGCGTCCGAGTTCGTCGCGCTGCTGCCGGTGACGTACTTCACGAGGTTCGGGTACCCGTCGCCGGTCGCGCAGTCGTTGTAATTAGTCAGCTCGTTCGTGATGGCGGAAGCCCAGCCCCAATAGCCCTGGTACTCGTAGGCGCCCATGTCCACCGTGCCGCCGACAAGGCGCGGCTTGCCGTCCAAGTCCACAGGTCCAATCCCGTAACTGTTGTTGCCCCTGTTGATGCAGGGCGAATCGGACTGCAGGTGGTAGTTGCCCGCCGCGGCATTCATAAAGCGAGGGTCATCGGTGATATTACCCGTGCTCCACGGATCCGAGGGCGCGGGGATCGTGCAACTGTAATAGAACTCCGTGTTCAGCCAGTTCGCGTCGGCAGGCGCCGTGTTAAAATAGACGATGCCGTTTCTCACCGGAGCCACCACGCCTCCTCCCAAAACGCCCCCCGCTTGGCTGCTGGCTGAATTGCCGGTCACCGTGCAATTGGTCAGTATGCTTAAGAAAGCCCCACCTCCGGCGCCCGACGCATGATTGCCGACAAACTTGCAGTTGCTCAACCCGCCCCTGAATGAGCCGCCGCCGGAGAGGGCCGAGTTGCTGGTCAACAGGCATTGGCTCGCCGTGTCGTACGCCGAGCCGCCCCCGCCGTCGCCGGCCGAGTTGCCGGAAAGCGTGCAGCGATTCAGGACACCCGAGGCCGACCCGCCGCCGATGAAGGCCGAGTTGCTGACCAGCACGCAGTCGTACAGCGCGCAGACGAACGCCCCGCCGCCGTAGTTGGTCGCCGCCGCGTTGCCGGTCAACAGGCAATTGGTCAACGTGCCGTGGGCCGCCCCTCCGCCGCAATTGGTGGCGGAGTTATCCGAAAGCGTGCAGTCGTTCAGCACGGCTCGACTCGCCCCCCCACCGCAGAAGGCCGCATTACCCTCCAGCGTGCAATTGCTTAACGAACACTGATACGCCCCGCCCCCCTCGCTGGCCGCCTGGTTCAGCGCCAGGGTACAACTGTTCAACAAGCCATACCATGCACCGCCCCCTTGGTTTTGCGCCCGGTTGAATGACACAGTGCAGTTGTATTGTGTTCCGTAACAGGCGCCGCCGCCGTTATACGCGGTATTGCTTAGGAGGGCGCAACCATACATCGTCCCGAGGTAGGCCCCACCGCCATGATGCGCCTGGTTGCGGGTCAACACGCAGTTATTCAGTGTGCCGTAACCGTTGCCCCCCCCGTTGGATGCCACGTTGCCCACCAAAGCGCAGTTGCTTAACACACAGGAAAAAGCTCCCCCGCCGGCGATGCGGGCCGTGTTGCCTGTCAGCAAACAATTGATCAGCATTCCAAAGCACGAGCCTCCGCCGTCAGCGGCCGCCGAATTGCTCGAAAGCACGCAATCGACCAGCGCGCCATAGCATGATCCGCCACCCAGGTTGCTCGACGTGTTGCCGGAAAGCGTACAGTTGCTCAAGATACAGTTATCTACGCCCCCGCCCCTGTCTATGGCCGAATTGCCGGATAGCGTGCACTGGTAGAGCAACCCGGAAACGGCGCCACCGCCTTGATAGGCCGAATTGCTGGACAGGGTACAGTCGCTCAATGCGCAGGAACAGGCGCCTCCGCCCCAAGCGGCCCTGTTGCCGGTCATGGTACAAGCCGTCAACGTGCTCTGGTAGGCGCCTCCGCCCCACCACAGAGTTCTGTTGCTGTAGATCGAGCAGTTATACAACTCACAAAGTCGCGCGCCGCCTCCTCCCTGCGAAGGTGCTGAATTGCCGGCCAACCCGCAGTTGCTCAATGCGCACCGGGAGGCTCCGCCGCCGTAGTCTTCTGCATAATTTGTATTCAGTGTACAGGTACTGAGCTTACTGGAATAGGAACCACCCCCCTCCCTGCTCGCATTGGCCGAGAGGGTGCAGTGATGGAGTTCCCCGCCCCATACGCCGCCTCCCCACCAGAGGGACCTATTACCAGATATCACGCAGTTGCTTAAAACCCCGGCGGGGACAGACCAGGCGCCACCCCCAGCGTAATTTCGATATATGGAGTCCGAGAGGGTTGCGCCATTGGTTAGTGTGAATCCCGAAAGTAACGCGTTTGTTCCTATATAAACGCAACGAATGGCCGCGCTGCCGTTGGTCGTCAGCGGGTCCCATGCCCCCTTGATCACGGTCGCTGCCGGGCCGTTGACGCTTTGCACGGTGATCGGTTTGTCTATAACGACACGGTTGGTCATGGCTCCATGCACCACGCGTCCGCCGGTGTCGTAGAGGCCGTTGCTGACCAGTACGGTGTCTCCGGCGCCGGCCAGGTCAATCGCGGTTTGGATCGTGGCTACGGCCGTGGCCCAGTTGGTGCCCTCGGCAGCGTCGGAGCCGTTCGTGGCGACGTGCCAAGTCGCGGCGGGAGAAAAACCGGCCGACAGGCCCATCACAAAGGCCACAATAATCGAGCGTGTTATGGCTTTCATGGACGCCTCCCGCATGTCCGGCTGAAAGCACCTCCCCACATCAGTTAACGGCGTTCTGCCCGAGGACTCAAGTTGGAAATGAAGGCACCCAAGACGTCACAGGTCTGCCCGCCCGGTGATCCGGCGGTAGGCCTCGAGGTATTTCTCGCGCGTCTTCCGCACGACGTCATCTGGCAGGGGCGGGGCGGGGGGGGTCTTGTCCCACGCGAGCGTTTCGAGGTAGTCGCGGACGTACTGCTTGTCGAAGGACGGCGGCGAGATGCCGGGGGCGTAGGAGTCCGCCGGCCAGAACCGGGAGCTGTCCGGCGTGAAGAGCTCGTCGATCAGGATCAGTTTGCCGCCGTCGAGCCCGAACTCGAACTTGGTGTCGGCGATGATGATCCCCCGTGTCCGCGCGTGCTCCGCGGCATGGGCGTAGAGGGCCAGCGACACAGAGCGCAGCCGCGCGGCGAGATCGGGGCCGATCATCCGGCCGACCTCCTCGAATGGAATGTTCTCGTCGTGGCCGGTGTCGGCCTTGCGGGCGGGCGTGAAGATCGGCGCGTCGAGCCGGTCGGCCAGCCGGTAGCCGGGGCGCAGGGGCAGGCCGCAGACGGCGCCCGTGGCCTGGTAGTCCTTCCAGCCGGACCCGATCAGGTAGCCGCGGACGACGCACTCGACGGGAAGCGGCTTGGCCTTCCGGACCAGCATGGAGCGGCCGCGCAGGAGATCCTCGAAGGCCCGCAGCGATTCCGGGAATGCGCGGGGCTCGAGGGCGATCACGTGGTTCGGCACGATGGCGGCGGTGCGCTCGAACCACCACGCGGAGAGCCGGTTGAGCACCTCGCCCTTCTGCGGGATGCCGGTCGGCAGGATGCAGTCGAAGGCGGAGATCCGGTCCGTGGCGACCATGAGCAGCCGGTCGTCGAGGTCGAAGACCTCGCGCACCTTGCCGCTGCGGAGCTTCGGGATGCCGGGGAGGTCGAGGGTGGTGAGGACTGGCATATCGGGATCTCCGTGGTATGCGGGGCGGGGGCGCCCCGCCTCCATTGTCCTTACAGGTTCCGCAGCCACTCCACGAGCAGGCGCGCGCCGAACATGGTCGGGCCGGCCGGGGCATAAGGTTTCGCGCTCTCCTCGTACGCGGTATTCGCGATGTCCAGGTGCGCCCACGGGATGGACTCGGGGACGAAGTGCCGGAGGAACGTGCCGCCGATGATCGTGCCCGCGCCGCGGTCGCCGATGTTCTTCAGGTCGGAGAAGGCACCCTTGATGTCCTCGTCGTATTCCGGCAGCAGGGGGAGGGGCCAGAGCCGCTCGCCCGACGCCTCGCCGGCTTCGATCAACCGGTCGACCAGGTTCCCGTTGTTGCCCATGACGGCGGAAAGGACGTAGCCCAGCGCGACGATGGACGCGCCGGTCAGCGTGGCGAGGTCCACGATGGCGGCGGGTTTGTACTCGGCCGCCAGCGAGAGCGCGTCGGCCAGCAGGAGGCGCCCCTCGGCGTCCGTGTTGAGGATCTCGATGGTCTTGCCCGAGTAGGCGCGGACGATGTCGCCGGGTCGGGTGGCGTCGCCGCCGGGCATGTTCTCGGCCGCGGGCAGCAGGCCGATGACGGGCCGCGGCAGGCGGAGCCGCGCGGCCATGAGGACGGCGGCGAGCACGGCCATGCCGCCGCACTTGTCGTACTTCATCCACTCCATGCCCTTGCCGGACTTGATGGAGATGCCGCCCGTGTCGAAGGTGACGGTCTTGCCGACGAGGACGACGGGCTTGAGTTTGGAATTCGTGCCGCCGTAGCGGAGGATGATCAGGCGGGGTTCGTGCCGGCTGCCGCGGCCGACGGCGAGGAGGGCGCGGCAGCCCTTGCGCTGGAGCGCGGCCTTGTCGAGGGCGCGGCAGGAGACCTTGTACTTGCGTCCGAGCGCGCGGGCCGCGTCGGCGAGGGCGGCGGGCGGGGCCTCGTTGGCCGGGAGGTTGGCGAGATCGCGCACCTCCCGCAGCGCCTCGCCGGCCGCGACCTCATCCGCGAGCCGCCGCGCCAGGCCGGGCGAGCGCGGGGCGTCGGTGAAGACCAGGTCGGGCATCCGGCGCTCGGGCCCGTCTTCGTCGTCCGAGAGGTAGCGGGTGAACGCGTAGTGGCCGTAGGGCAGCGCGGCCGCGAGGTGCCCGGCCAGGAGTTCCGGCGCGAGCGGCAGGCCCGGCGCGCGGAGCGAGAAGGCCAGGGTCGAGAGGCGGTGCTTGCGGAGCGTGCGCGCCGCGGCGGCCGCCGCCTGCCGGAAGCGGGCGATGTTAAAGTCCTTTTTCTTCCCGAGCCCCGCCAGCACGATCGCGCGCGCGGGCAGCGATTCCCAGGAAGAGATCACGACGACCTGGTTCAGCCGCCCGGTGAAATGGTGGCGGGCGCGCCAGTCCCGGATCATGCGGTCGAGCCGCCGAGCGACCGGGTCGCCGCCCGGGACGGAGAGCAGCTCGTCCTGGAACGCGAAGAGCAGCCAGCCGTCGGCGGCCTGGCGGACGAGGGGCGCGGGGACGAGGCGTATTTTCATGGGGGTGTTCAGCGGCATTCGGGCGGCAGTTTCGCCCGGGCGTCCGGCCGGCCCGGCTTGTCATTCGCGTCAAACCCCGCGGCGGTCAGGTGGTACTCGATGTTGACGATGCCCATCTTGAGCCCGTCGTACCGGACGAAGATGCGCCGCTGGTCCACGTCGATCTCCACCTGCTCGATGCCGTCCACCTTTTTGAACGCGTCCTCGACGATCCGGGCGCATTCCGGGGAGCCCATCTGGGGGACCTTGATCTCCAGGGTCCGGATGTCCTGGCGGGCGCAACCTGCGCCCAGGGTGGCCCAAACGGCCAGCATGGGAAAAAGCCCTATACAGAATTTGCTCTTGGTCATAATATATATCCGCAAGGATGTTCGAGGCCCTGATAATAGGGCATGAAATCCCGGCCCGTCAAATGCGGGCGCAGTTTTTTTTCTTTGAACACTTGAAATCGGCGAGAGTCTAAGTATATTGATTTTGAAGGGCGGATGTGCGTTCACCTATGGGGTTCCTCACCCCGACCTCCTTGGCGCGCAACGCCCTTCTTTCTTTTATCGGTTTGGAGGACCCCCGCGGCCTTGTGCCGCGGGTGAATACGTCCGGTGGCTGGAGTGCGTCGGCCGATGAGCTTCCTCCCCTGCCGCGCAAGGCGGCAGGGGCCGGGGCCGGCTGGAGTCAGGCCGCCACCCCCGTTCCTTCTTACTCCCCGGGGCCGGCCGGCAGGCCGGTCGCCGACGCGGGGTCGGAGCCCGGGGCGAGGAGTTGCATGGCGGCCCTCGCCCGGGATACCAGTTGCGGGTGCCGCTCGTCGTACTTTTCCGCGAACGCCTGGAAGGCGAGGAAGGCCTCGTTGGTGTGCCCGCGCAGGTAGAGGGCGACCGCGAAGTTCAGGGAGGCGATCGGGTGCGCGTCGGGCGCGGCGACCAGCCGCCGGTAGCGGTTCTCGGCCTCTTCCAGTTCGCCGCGCTTGAGCAGGGTGTTGGCCAGCAGCAGTTCCACGGTGGGCAGACGGCGACCGCTGGCGAGAATCTTTTCGTACAGCTCCTGCGCCTCGTCGTACCGGCCTTCCTGGTGATAGCGCGTCGCCAGGCCCGTCCAGGCCGATAGCGTGCCCTCGGGCGGCGCGGTCTTCGAGAGGAAGAGCACGGCGACGGTCGTGAGGCCCAGCGCCAGCAGGCCGACCGCGCCCGAGAGGATCACGGAACGGTAACGATCGAGCAGGGCGACGAACGGGGACACGGGCTGGGCGGCGGCGGACTCCTCCGCCCGGGGCGCGCTCAACAGGACGGCCAGCGCCACGGCGGCCGGGGTGGCGTGCCGCGGAGCCCCGTCCGGCTCATCCAGCCGGTCCGGCAAGCGGCCGGACTCGCCGTACAGGTCGGCCACCGTCGCGGACAGCGTCCGCGCCAGAGCCCGCCGCTCGTCCTCGGCGCCCGCGCGCCGCAGGGCCTCGAGCAGCAGGACCTGGTACAAGGCCTGGACCGGCGGCGGCTCGGGGTCGCCTTCCCAGTGCGCCCAGGCCGGTGCGCCGGCCGGCCCGCCGAACGCGGCCGGATCCCGGAGCGCCTGGAGAATGGCTAGCCGCTGCTCGGCGCGCAGGCCGGGGACCCGGATCGGCAGCAGGGCGGACAGCGTCGGGCGCTCGATGACGGCCCCCTTGATATACCGGCTGGTGAAGACGCCCCGACGCTCGTCCCACAGCGTGTTTTGCAGGGCGTCTTTCAAGCGCTGGATTTCCGCCTGCCAGGTGGCCTCGTCCCCCGCCGTGGTGACGCAGGCGCGGGCGAGATGGAGATAGGCCTCGATCTCGCAGAGGAGAAAGGCGGCGAGGTCCGGCGAGGCCAGCCCCGCGTCGAACGTGTCCGGGACCAGGGCCTCGTCCGCCGACTGCCAGCACGGCGGGCCGGTCTGCGCGGGATCGTAGTGCCGGCAGGCCCAGCGCAGATAGCGGCGGAGGCGGGGCGCGGCGAAATCCGGGAAACCCGGTTCGCGGCGCGCACGCCAGGCCTGCTCCGCCGCCTGCGCGACCAGCGGCAGCGCCGCCGGCGCGTTCTCGCCGGAGGATTCGGGCGAGACCCACGCCGGGATCCGGCCGTCCGGCTGCTGGCAGGACAACGCGCATTTCACCAGGTCCTCCGCCACCGCGGGGTCCACCGCGGACCAGGCGAGGACCATCGGGTACAGGTGGCGGAGGCTGAACTGCGGCGGGCCGGCGGGATCCTGCGCCATCCATCGGAACGGCAGCGCGCCCTGCGGCGGGCGCAGCCGGGCGAAGAGAAACTCGACCGCGACATGGCCGATCGCGGGATCGAGCCCGCGGGGATTCCGGTCGGCCCAGAACGGCGCGCGGCTCGCGCGCTCCGCGGCGAACAGGTCCTCGAATTTCAACTCGAGCCCGCGCCGGGCGCGCTCCGCGGCCTCCGCGTGTCCGGCCTGCGTTTCCACCGCCAGGCAGAAGCGCGTGCCAGGGCCGGCCGGTTCCTGGATGAGCGCCACGTGCTGCCCGTTCGCCTCGAGCCAGGTCATCGGGCCGGCGGTGCGGATTTCCGACGCGGCGCAGAACAGGGTGGGGGCGAGGCGCGGCCCCAGGCGCCCGCACAGCAGGCCCGGTTCGGCCACGTAGACCGCCGCCGCGGCCGCCGGATCCCTGGCGAAGCGAAGAAGGAATCCGCAGGCGTACAGCACCGACGAGGCAGGCCCGATTTCCTCCGGGCATTCCAGGTGCAGGCTCCAACCCGGAGGCTCCGAATCCGGTCCGACGGAACCCGGTTGGTTCATGGCGTGGAAGCGGGGGCCGGGCCGCTCTCCGCGGGCGGCCGCGGGCGGGCTCCATTCCCAGCCGCTGATCCACGGGCCGGTCGGCGAGGCGCTGGTGTCCGGATCGATCACGCGGACATTCTTATACCGGCCCTCCCGTCTGACAAGTACGGTTTGCGCGGCCTGCGCCTGAATCTTGACCGCAGGAGCGTGACACGGCCGTCTCGGCCGTGAACGGAACGGGCGAGACCCGCCCGCCGGCGGGCAGGCCGCCCGTGTCGCCTTTCATCCGATCAGGTTGAACGGCCTTGCATGCTGAAGATTCAGGCGGCCTGCGCGATTGATTCGCGGGGCGGTCTCGGCTAGAGTGCGGCGGGATGGACGGGATCGCGGGGACACGGAGAGTAAAGTTATGAAGCGCCTTTTGTGCATGGTGATCGCGGGAGTCCTGGCGTCGGGCGCGGCGCGCGCCGAGACCGTCCGCGTGGTCGGGCAGCGGGTCAACCTGCGCGCCCGCGCCGACCTCAAGGCCGAGGTCGTCGGGCAGGTGGCCGACGGCGAACTGCTGGAGGCGCGCTCGACCCGCGAGGACTGGGTGGAGATCGCGCCTCCGGAGTCGGTGGACCTGTGGGTGCACAAGGATTTCGTCCAGGGCGGCAAGGTGGCGGCCACGGAACTGAAGGTACGCGCCGGCCCCGGCATCAACTACACGGTCGTCGCCAATCTTCCGCGCGGCGCCGCGGTCACCGTCCGGGGCGAATTCACGGACTGGCTGAAGATCGCGCCGCCGCCCGCGGCCTCGCTGTGGGTCAGCCGCGGTTACGTCGAGCCCGCGGGCGCGCCGAGGCCGGCGCCCCCGCCGGCGGTTCCACCCTCCGCGGCGTCGGTCGAAGAACCGGCCGCGCCGAGTTCCATTCCGCCGCCCCCGCCCGTGGTGCCGTCCGCCTCCCGCCCGCGGCCGCCGCCCGCGGCGGGGACCGTGGTGAGCCAGCGCGTCGTGCGCGTGCAGACGGGCCGCGAGCCGGTGGTGCGTCCGCCGCCCGCGGGGCTTGATCTGATCCCGTTCGAGGGGCAGGGCCGCGCGGTGCAGCAGGACGGCGTTCTCAAGCGCGCGCGCCAGTTGCTGCGCGGGCCCGCGCGCTTCCGGCTCGTGGCCGTCGGCGATGGCCTGGCGACGCTGTGCTACGTGCAAGGGAACGACGACCAGTTGCGGAGTTTCGAAGGGCGCCGGCTGTTGATTCGCGGCCGCGAATACTGGGCGCGCGGGGTCCAGTACCCGGTGGTCGTGCCGGACCAGATCATTCCGAAGGCGGGGCCCTGATCGCGGCGGCGCGCCGCCGGGAAAAGGAGACGAGCATCGCGTGCCGGGATTGAACCAGTTGCACCGGTGGTCCATTCACCGGCTGCTCCGGTGGCTGCTGCCGCTGGTCATGATGATCGGCGTGCTGGCCGCGCTCCTCGCGGAGCGGCGGGCGGCGGGCGGCTCGGTCTTCGTGTCCGACCGCGCCTACGCCGACATGGCCGTCGCCCGCACGCTGGTGCTCGACGGCACCTACGGTCTGCAGCCGGGCGCGCCGTGCCCGGCGGTGCGCGACACGCTCTGGCGGCTGGCCCTCGCGGCCGCGGGCTGGCTCGTCGGCAGCGTCCGCGTCGCCGCCCTGCTGCTGGCCACGGTCTGCGCGATCGGGACCCTGCTGCTTATTCTCCGGCTGGCCCGGCTGCTGTTCCCGTTCCCGCCGTTCATCCTCTATGCCGCCGTGCTGCTGATCGCGGCGCCCGGCCTCCTGACGAACGCGCTGTCCGGGACGTCGCTGCCCCTGGCCACGCTCCTGGCGACGGCGGCCTGCCTCCTGCACGTCGAGGGCCTGCGCGACCGGCGGCCCGTGCTGTCGTTCGGCTGCGCGCTCCTCGTCGGGTTGCTGGCGTGGATCCGGCTGGAATTCGTGCTGCTCTGGATCGTCTTCTGGGCGCAGGCGGCGCTGCGGATCACGCCGGACGGGCCCGGGAAGGGCCGGCGCGCCGCGGCGATGGTCAAGGGGCTCACCGGGCTGCTGCTGCTGGCGGTGCTGCTGCTGCCGCTCTTTGCCTGGAACCTGCACTGGCTGGGCGTGGCGTGGCCGCAGGCGGCGGGCGCGCCCATGACCCTGAACGCATGGGCGGACCGGCCGCTCGGCGAGGCGGCGGAGCGGCAGATCGTCTTTTCGCTCCGCACGCTGCCCGCGCTGTTCGGCTCCGCGTCGGGCGTTCCGCTGCTGCAGGGGTTCGCGGGTCGGCTGTTCGCCTGGTTCGGCGCGGGCCTGCTGGTCGTGCTGACCCTGCGGCGCGGGGAGGAATACCCGTTCCTGCTCGTGCCGTTGCTGCTGGTCCTGCTGCCGGCGGGCCTGGCGTTGCTCTATCCTTATATGGGCGCGGATTCGGCGCCCGTCGTCCTGGGCGCCATGGGGCCGCTGTTCCTGCTGGCCGCCGCGTTCGGAATATTCCGGCTGCCCTTCGCGGTGGAGAACCTCTACCGCAAGTGGAAGGCGGGACTGCCCGAGGCGACGGGCTTCGACATATGGTGGACCGCCGTCGGCGGGCTGCTCCTGCTGTGGGCGCTCGTGGGCATGGGGCGGTTCGCGGCCCGGACCGCCGTGGAACGGGCGGACCGGGTCCAGGCCCGGCAGTTCATCTCCGACACGCTGGTCTCCGGCCGGGTGCGCGCCGGCCGGATTCTCACCGACGCGCCGGGCTGGCTGGCCTTCACGCACGCCGTGCCCGTGGCCGATCTCGGCGGCGAGTTCACGCCGGCCCTCCTGCCCGCCCTGCGGCCCGACGGCCGCTGGCGGCGCGAGGGCCTGGCGGAATACCTGCTGGAACAGCCGGCCGACCTGCTGATCCTCTGGCGCGGGGGGCAGGAGGAACTCACGGGGTGGTTGGGCGGCGCGGAGTTGAATCCGCCCCCGCTGCGCCGGCTCCCTCCGCCGGTGGTCCGGCAGCTCGGGCCGCTTCCCGGTGCTTCCTGAAAAAATCCTGCAGCAGGGCGCGGCACTCCTCCTCGAGCACCCCGCCTTCGTACTCCACGCGGTGATTCAGCCGGGGGTTCTGGAATATCTGGAAGAGCGAGACCGCGCCGCCCCGGGCGGGGTCGGCCACGCCCCACACGACCCGCGGGATGCGCGCCAGGACGATCGCCCCCGCGCACATGGGGCAGGGCTCCTTGGTCACGTAGAGGACCGTGCCGGCGAGCCGCCAGTCCTGCAGCGCGGCGGCCGCCTGCGTGATCGCGAGGATCTCCGCGTGGGCGGTCGGATCCTTGAGCAACTCGACCTGGTTGTGCGCCTGGGCGATCAACTGCCCGTCGCGCGCGATCACGGCGCCCACGGGCACCTCCTCGAGGTCGGCGGCCCGGCGCGCCTGCCGAAGCGCCGCGCGCATGAAGCGCTCGTGCGGCGGCGAGGCCGGTATCTCGGGTTGTGTTTCGTTCACCGCGCGAATCTGGCTCAACGGCCTTTTACGCTCAAGCCCGAAAGCGGTATTCTTTTCTGCGATGACGCCAGTCCCAAAGCGGCGCGGTCGGGCGGGGTGCCTTGCGGGGTGGTGTTTCCTGCTGGCCGCCGCGGCGCACGCGGACGATCTTGCGCTGCCGGTGGGGATGCCGATTCCTCCGCCGGGGCCCGGCGCGGGGCCGTACGCCGCGCCGCCGCTCGCCGAGTTCCAGGCGATGGAACAGGAGGTGCTGGCCGAGGGTCTGCAGGGCCCCGACGGGCTGGCCGTGCACCCGTTGACCGGAGAGATTTTCTTTTCCGAGGAGGACGCGGCCCGCGTGCTCGTGCTGCGCGACGGGCAGCCGCTCCGCGTCGTGGATCGGGACACGCCGCTCTACCGGCTCCGCGACGGGCGCCGCACGGCCGATCCGACGGAGCCGCTGCGCAACCCCGAGGGCATCGCCTTCTCGCCGTCCGGCGACCTGTACGTGGCGGAGGATATTTCCGGCGGGCGGCTGCTCCGCTTCCCGGGCCGTCCGGACGGCCGGTACCCGGAGGGCGAGGTGATCGAATTTCCGGGCGAGTGGCGCGCCTTCGCGTGGGAGGGCGTGGCCGTCGGCCCGCAGAACGACATCCTGCTGGCGGGCTCCGACGTCGAGTTCGCCATGGCCGGCAGCGGCGCCAAGCCGTTCATGGGCGCCATCCTCTACCGCGACAACGTCGGCCAATGGTGGGTGCCGTACCGCCGGCCGTTCGCGAGTTTCTCCTCCGTGCAGTTCACGCGGGGCGGGCGGCAGGCCGTCTACACGTGCGAAGTGTCGGGCGAGGTAGGCTGGCTGGACCTGCAGGGGCGCCGGCCCATCGGCGGCTGTAGTGCCACGGCGGTCAAGGCCCCGGAAGGCATCGCCGTGCTGCCGGACGGCCGGCTGGCGGTGGCCTCGGAGGCGGGCGCCCTGCTGATCGTGGACCCCGCGGTGGACCGCCACACGGTGGCGGCGGAGGGGTTCGGGTCGCTCGAATCGGCGCAGTGGGATCCGCTCGCGGAGCGCCTGCTGCTCACGGAGCAATCGAAGGGCCGCGTGCTGTCGCTCAAGGCCCGGCCCGACTTCCCGGCGGAGGTGAACCGCATGGACATGGCGGTCTACCATCCGCTGTTCAACCCGCGCCATGTCCCCGAGTACTGCCCCCCGTACCTGGCCCGCATCCTGGCCCTGGGCGGGCTCGACTACGGCCGGCCGGGCCTGCCGCCGATCTCCTTCCGCGAGTTCACCGAGCGCGTGCCGCTGATCGCGGCGGACGCGCGCGCGGTGCCCGCGGAAGACCAGGAACCGGTCGAGGATCCGTTGGAGCGCGTGCAGTTCGTCGTCTTCAAGCCGAACCAGATGGTCATGGGCGAGACCGGCCCGCAGACGGCGCTGGCGCTGTTCGCCAGCCGTTCGAAATCGGGACGCGTGACGGCCACGAGCGTCCTGCGGGCGGAGACGATGGGGATCAGCCTGGACCGGCCGAAGACCGAGCGGATCGGCACGGCGGCCCTGGCCGTGCCGATGCCCGGGGGGGTCGGGGTGTCCTCGCTGGGCATCGCCAACATCAACTTCATGGGGCTGGGCCGGACGCCGGACTACTCGGTGGTGCTCAACCCGGGGCAGCCGTTCGACAGCTATCTCGTCGTATACGAAACCGGCGGAAGGCGTGTACATTATAGGTTGGAGTTCTCGGAGGAAGGGTCGGGGCTGGATTCGTGGGTCGTGGCGTTCACCGCCTCGCGGCCTGACGAATGGCTGTTCCTCGGCCGATAAATGACCATGCATGAGCCGAGTCCAAGTCGGAAGGCAGCCCGGCGCCGGTGGGGCGTGGGCCTGCTCTGGGCCGCGGCCGGGCTGGCGCTGCCGCCGGGACCCGCGCCCGCGCTGCGCCTGGAGACGTCCCGCGAGCTGCTCGCGGTCGAGGTCGTCGCCGGCGGGTTGAAGGAACCCGGCGGCATGGCGACGGATCCCCGGCACGGCGAAGTCTACGTGGCCGAGCGGGGCGCCCACCGCGTATCCCTGATCCGCGACAAGCAGGTCCTCCCCGTGCTGGAGGGGGCGTTCGCCCTCGCCGAGAAAAAGCGCGGCCCGCGAAAAGCCTCCACGCTGGACGCCCCGTCCGCCATCGCCTTCGACGCCGACGGCCGCCTGTACGTGGTCGAAAGCCACGGCCCGGCGCGGCTGCTGAAGTTCGAGCCGCTCTACGAAGGCTTGCGCCTGGCCTCGGTGATCGAGACCCCGTGGGTGGAAACGCCGCAGGTCTGCACGGGCGTCGCCGCGGACCGCCGCGGCCGGCTGTTCGTCACCACGCAGAACCGCGAGCGCCGCGTGGTCACGGTCTTCGGCGCCGTGCTGATGCGGGAGGCGGACGGCAACTGGAAGCTGGTGGACCACGGCCCGTTCTCGGATTTCTCCAACGCCGCGGTGGACCCGGAGGGGCGCACCCTGGTCGTGGGCGAGCGCCGGGGCGCGGACTTGAGCTGGTACGACGCGCGCCGCCAGGTCGAGATCCGCAGCCTGGAGAAAATGGAAGGGCTGCGCCACCTGGCCCTGCTGCCGGACGGCACCACGGTCGCCAGCCTGAACCGCGCCGACGGCACCTGGAGCCTGGCGGAGGTGGACGGCCTCTCGGGCATCGTCTGGGAGTGGGTCGGCGGACTCGGGGAGATCGGCGGCTTGTGCGCCCACCCGGACACCGGGGATCTCTACGTCACGCTGGCGGGCGAGGGCAAGGTCATGCGGGTGCACCGGCTGGAGCCGCGGAAGGAGACGCCGGCGCCGCAGAGCCGGATCGGCCGCATGATGCGGGTGTTCGAGCTGGAAAACGCGATCCCGCCGCCCGAGTGGCCGGAGTTCTTCCGCACGTTCATCGAACAGTTGGGGCTGGTCCGGCCCGTCAACGAGCACACGGCGCGCCGGCCCGGCGAGCCCCGGCCGGAGGGCATCCCGCTGACGATCGCGGAGTTCGCCTCCAGCGTGCCCGTGGTCGCCGCCAAGGTCCGGGCGCGCCTCGTCGGCCCGGAGGATCAGGAGGCGGACCCCGTCGAGGAGTTGAGCTTCCTCCTGTTCCATCCCAACCGGAGCATGCTGACGCGGCAGACCATGGCGCCCAGCTTGAGCCTGTTCTGGGCGCGGCACCGGAGCGGCCGGGTCGTCCGCAGCCAGTTCATGCCGAACCGGGCGGGCCGCCCGTTGAGCGAAGACATCCCGTGGGACGAGATGCCCGAAATGCTGGTCGCGTTCCCCGCCGGCTTCTACGCGCCCGAGACCGGCGTGTCCGAGAACAGCCTGCTGCGCGTCTACTTCCTGGGCATGGGCATGGGGCCGGACTACTGGATCGACCTCGACCGCGAGGACATGGGCCGGAGCCGCATGGTGGTCGAGAAGCAGGGCGGCCGGCGCGTGGACTATATCCTCGAGCCCTACCTCGAGACGCCCTCCGCCGGCGGGCAGACCGTCCTCGTCGCCGGCCTCAAGGAAGTGGAGATGGGCTGGCACGACCTGGGCCAGGACCCGATCCCGTGGAAGATTGTTCCCCCGGACGCGCGCCCCGTCCAGACCCGGCACCTGATGAACCTGGACCAGGTCCGCGCCCGGCCGATGCCCCGGGAACCCGCCGTGGCGGACGTGTACCTGCCCCAGCCGACCTTGCAGGGTACGGACCTCTCCCGGCGCATCGTCCTGCGCGCCGCCTCCCGCTGGGCCACGAACCCGTTTTAATTCCGGCGGACCCCGGCGGGCTTAGCCGGCAGGGGGCGATCTCCCTCTTTGGACCCCGGCGGGCTTGTCCCGCCGGTGAACGAGGTCAGGGAGCCCGCGCCGCGCGCGGTGTTCTCCGCCTTCCCTGCGCCGGAAAAACAAAAACGCCGGGATCCGCGTGAGCGAATCCCGGCGCCGTATGCAAACCGTCTACTCTTCAGCCGGGGCCGCCGGCGCTTCCTCGGGGGCCGGCTCGGCCGCCGCCTCGGGTTCCGCCGGAGCGGTCTCGGGCTCGGCCGTCTCTTCCACCGGGGGACGCATCATCGGCATCGACATCGGCGGCGGCATGCTCGCCGCGCCGAGGAACTGGATGTCGGCCTTGGCCTTGATCCCGTCGATGTACTCGCGGACGGCCAGCTGGCGCTTCTGCGCCTTCATGCCGCGGACCAGGTCGGGACGCACCTCGTCCAGTGTCATCGCGTGGGCCTCGTCGTGCTTGGTGACCTTGATGACGTGGTAGCCGAACCGGGTTTCCACCACCGGCCCGATCTCGTCCACCTTCTGGGCGAACGCCGCATCCTCGAAGGGCTTGACCATGTCGCCCCGGCGGAAGGGCGGCAGCTCGCCGCCGCGCGCCTTGCTGGGGCAATCGGAGTGCTCGGTCGCCAGCGCCGCGAAGTCGGCGCCTTCGATCAGCTTCGCGCGGAGTTCCTCCGCCTTGGCCTGCGCCGCCTTCTTCTGCTCCTCCGTCGCGTCCGGCTCCACGGCGATCAGGATATGGCTCGCGGCCACGGTCTCCGGCATGTCCATGCGGTCCTTGTGGTCCTCATAGAACTTGGCGACTTCCTCATCGGTCGGCTCGGCGATCTGCTTTTCGACCTCGGACTCCACGAGCTTGTTGATCCGCAGCTCCGTGGCGAATTCCTTGTCGAACTCCGCCTTGGAAATGCCCTGCTTGTCCAGGGCGTCTTCCAGCGTCATGCCGGGCGGGAAGCGGCCCGTGAACTCGGCGCGCGCCTTGTCGATCTCCTCGGGCGTGAGTTCCACCTTCTGCCGGTCCGCCTCGCGGAGCAGCAGGCGCTTGACGATCAGCGCCTCGGCGGCCTGCCGGGTGATCTGGCCCCGCATTTGGGCCAGTTGCTCCGGCGGGACCTGGCGCTGCGCGGCGATCTTCATGGCGCGGTCCACCTCGGCGCGGACTTCGCCCCAGGTGAGCTGGTCGCCGTCGATCGAGGCGATCGCCTCGTCGTCCGCGGGTTCCGGGGCCGCGCTGCGTACGGGCTGGGAAAACAGGTCGCCCGGCTGCGACAGATCCACTTCGGCGTCGGCCGCCGGCTCTTCCTTCTGCCCGCAGCCCGTGAGCGGGAAGGCGACGAGGACCGCCGCCGTCAGTATCCACCGGGCCGTTCTCCACGCCGTGTCGCTATGCTTCTTCATCCGCGTGCCATCCTTTCCTTGGTGTCCTTCCGACAGTTCGAGACGGAATTCGTTCAAAACGCGGCATACTCTGGACTCCCGGTCTCCCGGTGTCAAACACACATTAGAGCACTTGAACCTTGGGATTTTTTTTGGATTTCGATATTCGAAAATCGAGTTTGGACTCCTTTATGGCACGGGCCAGCGGAACGCGCCGGTGCGCAGGAAGCGCGCGACCTCGGCGGCCGCCTGTTCGGCCTTGCGCCGGACGGCCTCCGCGGTGTTGAAGGCGTTGTGCGGGGTGAGCAGGACGTTCGGCCGGCGGGCCAGCCGGCGCAGGGCCCGGGCGGCGCGGCCGGCGCGGCCGGTCCGGAACGCGACGGCCACCTCGCTTTCGTCCTCGAACACGTCCAGGCCCGCCCCGGCGAGCCGGCCGGTGTCCAGCGCCCAGGCGAGGTCCGCCGTGGGGGCCAGTTCGCCGCGCGCGATGTTCACGAAGAGGGCCCCGGGCCGGACTCGCCGCCAGGCGGCGCGGTTGAAGTAGCCCGCGTTCCGTGCCGTCAGGTTCATCGCGCAGACGATCACGTCCGCCTCCGCGAGCCCGCGGGCGGGCGGGACGTAGTCGATCTCCGGATGGCGCCGCGCGAGGTCCACGCCCCGCACGCGCAGGCCGAGGCCGCGCCCGACCCGCGCGATCTCGCGGCCGATGTTCCCGACGCCCACGACGGTCAGCGTCCGGCCGAGGCATTCGCCGCCGGTCAGCCCGTCGCGGTCGAAGGCGGCGAACTGCCGGAGCTGGAGGGGGAGGCGGCGGAGGAGCGCCAGCCAGAGCATCGCCGCGTGTTCCGCGACGGCGCGGGCGCAGTAGCGGGGGAGGTAGCCGCAGGGCAGGGGCCGGCCCGCCCGTTCGCGGTAGCGCCGGAGATGGTCGTAGCCGGTGCTGCGCGTGAGCACGCCGGAGAGCCGGGGCGCCCAGGCCGGCGGGAGGATCGACTGGGTGCGGATGCTGACCAGGGCGGCGGGGGGCTCCGCGTCGCCGCGCTCCTGGATCGTGCGGCCGGTCAGCACGGCCCGCACCCCCCGGGGCAGGAGCGCCCGCAGCGCGGCCGCCTCCTCCGCAAAGGCCTCGTAGAACACCACGTCGGCCGGCCGCTGCCGCGCTTTTTTCATCACCGTTTTTTTCGTCCTGCATCTTTAGCGCGCGTGACTTTCCTGTACGATCCGGTGAAATGTGACACGGGCGTCTCGCCCGTGCTTTTCACGGCCGGGACGGCCGTGCCACACTCCAGATCCAATCCTTCGCTAAAGATACAGTTTTCCGCCCCCGGGCCATTTCGCCCATTGACTTGAATAGCCGCTTGGAGGATGATAGACAATCTAATTAGTCGGGTTCCGCGTGGACGCGCGGAGCCCCCGAAAAGAGCCGAGAAACTTCTCTCCAGTCGAGGTGCGCAATGGCGGAAGAAACGGAAGTCGGCGTAACCGAGTTGACCGAGCCCGAACTCCAGGTGGCCAAGGGCGGGCGCCCCGGAACCGACGCCAACGTGGTGATCCAGGTGCTGGTGGGGCTCATCGGCACCGTCGCGGTGGCGTTTGCCGTGTTCCCCCTGAAGGGCCGGAGCGCGGCGCTGGATTACATCTACCAGCTCATCAACCAGCGCGGCCCCATTCAGTACATCGAGCTGTTCATGGGCTTCATGGTGGCGGCCCAGATCTTCCTGAAGTCGCGCATCCTGAAAAAGCAGACGCGCACCTTCATTGAAAGCCCCGTGGACTCCAGCATCGACCTCAACGACGACGTGCACGTGCAGGAGCTCCGCAAGCGCATCGTCGCCAACCCGCTCTTCACCGAGAGCATCGCGTTGAGCCGCATGGACCGCATCCTGGCCCTGTGGCTGGCGACCAAGGACGTTGGCCGTATCTCCGGCTGGGCGGCCTCGGAGTCCGACCGCGACACGTCGTCCTCCGACTCCTCCTACGCCCTCTCGCGCGTGCTGATCTGGGCCATTCCCATCCTGGGGTTCATCGGGACGGTGCAGGGCCTCGGGTCCGCCGTGTCCGGGTTCGCGGACTTTCTGAAGAGCAGCGCCGAATTGAGCGCCATCAAGGGCGCCATCGCGAACGTGACCATCGGCCTCGGCGTCGCCTTCGACACCACCTTCCTCGCCCTGATCCTGGTGACCCTGCTGATGTTCCCGCTCTCCTCGCTGCAGCGCCGCGAGGAAAACCTCTTCGTCGAAATCGACATCTACCTGGACGAGGTGCTCATCTCGCGCCTGCCCTCGCCCGAGAGCAAGCCGATCGTGATCGAGAACCTCGAGGACTCCATCGAGGCCGCCTTCCGCCGGTACATCCCCGACCCGGACCGCTACGACGAGGTGTTCACCCGGTCCATCGAGAAGGCCGCCGCCAGCGTGGAGCAGAAGTTCGACGGCTTGAGCCAGAACTACGTCTCCACGCTGCGGGGCTTGAGCGAGCACTTGTCCAGCAGCTTCGGCACCGTGGGCGACGCGATGGAGACCGCCCTGCGCAAGGTCACCGCGGACCTGCGCGCCCAGGAGGACGCCGTCCTCGAAAGCCGCCGGAAGCTGGCGGAGGAGGAGGCGGGCCGGATGAAGGGCGTGTTCGCCGGCGTCAACGACGCCGTGGTCAAGGCGGCGGGCGAGTACACGCGCAGCGCGGACGCGCTCACGAGCGCCACGCGCGAGAGCTCCGAGCAATCCGTCCAGGCCGCGCGGGAGCTGGTCACGCGCATGAGCGAGGTCCGGCAGCTGGCCTCGGGCATCCAGGACCTTTTCAAGATCCAGCAGGCCATGGAGAAGAGCCTCGCGGGGATCGCCGCCTCGGCGGAGTTCCGCACGGCGCTCGAGGATCTGCGCAAGCACCTGACCACGACCGACGCGCTGGTCAGCCGCTTGAGCCGTCCGCGCGTGATCACGCTGCGCGAGGAGACCGGCGCGTGAGGCCGCGGCGATGTCGCTAGGCCTTACAGCGCGCGGGCGGCGGATCGCGGCGGCCCTGGCTGCGGCGGGCTGCCTCTGGCCGCGGGTCGGCGAAGCGCAGGTGGTGGACACCGCCAAGAGCGACTTCAACATGCAGGTCAGGGCCCGCGGCCTCAAGAACCCGGAGGGCGTGGCCCTGCATCCCTCGAGCCGCGACATCTACGTGGCCGAGCGGGGCGCCAACCGCGTCGTCGTCCTGCGCAACAACACCCCGGCCCCGGCCATCGAGTCCGGCTGGACGGTGGAGACCAATTATCCCAAGTGGGTCATCAGCAAGAACCGCCCGCGGGAGGCGGTCGAGCGGGGGCAGTTGCAAAGCCCCGGGGCCCTCTCGTTTTCCACCAACGGCCACCTGTTCGTGGTCGAACAGGTGCCGTGGGGCCGGGTCCTCGAGTTCATTCCCGACGACGCGGGCCAATACAAGAAGGCCCAGGTCGTCGGCGTGCCGTGGCTGGAGAAGCCGTACGTGTGGGAGGATCTCAAGGCCGCGGACGACGGGCGCCTGTTCGTGGCGGGAAACGACAGCGCGGCGCGCGGCGGGCTGACCTTCGGCGTGGTGCTGGTCCGGGATCTCGAGGGCGACTGGTGGGTGGTGGATTACGGGCCGTTCATGAATTTCAGCGGCGTGAGCCTCTCCCGGAAGCAGGACGTGGTCGTCATCGGCGAGCGGCCCGAGGGCGGCATCGTGTGGTGGGACGCCGTCCGGCACCTGCCCATCGGCACCGCGGGCAACCTGACCCCGCAGTCCGAGATCGAGGCCGTGGGACTGCTCGGCAACGGGGCCATCGTGCTCGCGCAGCGCGCCAGCACGAAGGGCAAGGACGCCCGGCTGCTCTCCCTCGACCCGACCAGCGGCGCCCTGAAGCAGCTGGTCGAAGGGCTCGATTCCCTCGGCGCGATCTGCCTCGTGCCGGAGACCGGGAACCTGCTCGTGACCGATCCCCAGGCCGGCCTCCTGGCCGAGTGCTCGCCTAAGACGCCCCTCCCGCCGGGCGAGTACCTGATCCAGCGCAGCCTCGAGGGCTACGAAATGGCGACGGGCTTCACGCCCCGGTCGTCGCCGCAGTTCCTCCGCAGCTTCTTCAGCCAGGCCGGCGTCGGCCTGGACCAGCAGACCACCAAGGGTTCGGCCGGCGGGGAGGACGAGGGCGAGGCCGGCGGCGGCATGGCCGTCTCGGTGTCCCTGCGCGACTTCGCGAGCAAGCTCCCGCTGGTCGCCGGCAAGGTGAAGGTGATGCAGGCCGAGAACCTGGAGGGCGAGGACAAGGACCCGGTCACGGAGGTCAACTTCGTGCTGCTCTTCCCCGGCCGCATGGTGCTCGGCGGGGAATACGCGACGCCCAGCATGAGCTACTTCGCCGCCACGCGCAAGAGCGGCAAGGTCGAGCAGACCCGCGAACTGCTCTCGGGCATGGCGATGGACCAGCGGGTGCAGGGCGAGGGCTGGACGCGCCTCGGGAAGGGCGGGGCCATCAGCGTGCCGCTGGTCACGTGCAGCATGCAGAAGCGCGACGACGGCATGGAACTGAACCTCGTGTTCCTCGGCATGGGCCTCTACGACGATTACTACCTTTCGATGATGAGCGGCGTGGACGAGGAGGTCGGCACCCTGGTGGTGAACGGGATCAAGGGCGACCGGCGGGTCTACAAGACCTCCTTCCGCGAGGTCGTCAACGACGGGTCGGAGGTCAAGAACCTGGTTGTCGCGGGGTTCGATCCGAAGGAGAAGATCGGCGTGGGGTGGCTGAACATCGGCCGGTGGCCGGTGGGGTCCTATGTCGGCCTGGGCGAGATGCAGTCCGGGGCGTTCCAGGGGGTCAGCGAGGACTTGGCGCGGCTGATAGAGCGCAAGCAGATGGAGTGGCGCGCGACGGAAGTCGGCGCCGCGACGGAAGGCGGCGAGGTTCCGGCCGGCGAACCCGGGGCGGAGCCGGTCCCCGCGCCGGTCGGGGGCGGGGAAGCCGGTGCGCCGGTCCCGGCGCCCGCGGCGACGCCGTGACGACGCAGAGAAACCAAGGGAGCATGGGAAATGGGTAGGAGATCCAGAGGCGCGGCCATGGACTTCTCGTCGTTCATGTGCGTGATTCTCATGCTCATCGGCGTGCTCATGATCCTGCTCATCAGCAACGTGCTCACGATCATCAGCAACCCCGAAAACGTGCAGATCAGCGCCGTGATCAAGGGCGCGCTCTACGCCGAGAAAACCGAGGCGGATGAGGACCAGGGCCTGATGCTGGTGCCGAAGTTCGGCAACAAGTTCAAGGACCCCGTGTACGTGGACGTCTACGGCGACCAGATCGTCATCTATCCCGAGGGGAAGATCGTCCCGGTCGTCGACCTGGAGCGCTCCGGGAACGCCTTCGAACGCATGCTGAACACCGTGGCCGCGAAAAAGGACGAGCGCTACATCGTGCTGCTCGCCCGGCCCCGTTCGGCGCGCGTCCTGCGCCGGCTGCGCACCGCCATCCACGACCGCGAGGTCGACCTGGGATTCGAGCTGTACGAGGAGGGCCGCACCGTCGAGGTGGCGGCCGGCCAGGCGGCGTCGGGCGAGGCGGAAGGGGAAACCCCGCCGGAAGGCGAACCGGGCGGGGAACCCGTCGCACCCTCCGCGGAAGGCGCGGAACCGGGCGCGGCGCCGGAGGAGGGCGGAACGCCGCCGGCCGAACCGCCGGCCGAACCGGCGGCCGCCGCGCCCGTGGCACCCCAGGAGTAACCGGCCATGGCGAAAAAAGAACGAGGCAACTCCGTCAACCTGGACTCGTTCCTGGATATCATGACGTGCATGCTGGGCATCATCATCCTGATGATTCTCCTGACCGGCATCGACGCCTCGCAGATCAAGGTCCTCGTCCCCACGCCCATGGAGCAGCCCACGGACAAGCGGCCGATCTTCATCGAGTGCCGGAACAACGAGCTCTTTCTCGTGCCGATCGAGGACATCACGCGCATGGTCTACGACGAGATGGGCGCGCTGGCCGAGAAGGCGAAGGGCGACCAGTCGGCGTTCGCCCAGTTGCTCGAGACGGCGACGGTCAAGACCGAGGCGCACCAGGTGGACCTGGCCTTCGCCCTGATGAGCCAGTTCGCGCTCACGTCGCTGCCCGGGGTCAGCGGGTACAGGCTGGAATCCGTCTCCCGCGAGACCGCGCAGGACTGGTTCGGCAAGATCCTGAACGAGGTGCACAAGGACGAGGAGATGATCACCTTCCTCGTGCGCGACGACAGCTACGTCGTCTTCAAGAAGGCCCGCGCCCTCGCCTGGCTGGCCAATGTCCAGGTCTCGTGCGAACTGCTCGACGTCAACGAGCCCATCAAGTTCGGCCTCGGCGGCACCCGCTCCATGGCGCAGTAGGGGTGGGCAAGGCATGTCAGACCAGGGTTGGAATGAACTGGTGAGCCGGATCGTGGGAGCGGTACACCCCTTGCAGATCATTCTTTTCGGATCCTCCGCTCGGGAAGGCGGGGGCGTCAGGGGCGACGTGGATGTACTCGTGGTCATGCCCGATGGTACGCCACGGCGCGCGACAGCGCAGAAACTCCACCTGGAAATGTTCGGACTGCCCTTCGCCGTGGATATCCTCGTCGCGACACCGTCCGATCTGCAGAGGCATCGTACGAATATCGGGTTGATCTACAAAACCATCCTGGAAGAGGGGAAACAACTCTATGCCGCCTGATGTCCCCGTTCCGGGTTCCGCGGCAGACTGGCTTCGGCATGCGAAAGCGGACCTGGCCTTGGCCCGCGTTCCGCTTCCGGAGGAAGGGCTGTATCTTTCCCTGTGTTTTCATGCTCATCAAGCGGCTAAAAAGGCGATCAAGGCCGTACTGAATTTCTTCCCGAACACTGCCTGAAACTTCAATGCCGGCTTGGTGATTATGAGGGGTGAGTGTCATCCCGAACGAAGTGAGGGATCTCCGACTTGTTGGGCAGCGCAGAGATCCCTCGCTGCGCTCGGGATGACATGCTCCACTTTCTATGTCCGGCAAGCACCGCACGGGCCTTGCGCAGTCATCAAAGTTTCATCCGTGAGCGTTCCGGCCGCCGCCGGAGGCTTTGCTGATCTGAGACACCATCCGTGAAAAGTGCGTGTCACATATTTGTTTTCAACGTCCAACGCCCAACGTCCAACACCCAACTTCCAAGGCGTGGAACGGCTTCCATTGGACGTTGGAAGTTGGATGTTGGTTGTTGGACGTTGAGGTCTCATTGCTGTTTCCATCCGGCCCCTGGGGCCGGCGGCCCAACCGAACACTGAACACTGAACACTGAACACTGAACACCCCCAATCCTTCTCCTGCCTCCACTGCGGCGCCTGTTGCCGCTGGCCGGGGCACGTGCTGCTGACGGACGCGGATGTGGCGCAACTGGCGTCCCATCTGGGCATTCCCGAGCGGGATTTCATCGACCGGCACACCGTGCTGGCCTCCAACCGGGGCCAGTTGAGCCTGGCCGAGACGCCGGAGGGCGCCTGCGTGTTCCTGGAAAACGACGCCTGCCGGGTGTACGTTTCCCGCCCGGCGCAGTGCCGGGAATTCCCGGCCGGCTGGTCCGTTCCGGGGTGCCCGGCGGTCGGGGGCCGGGCCGCCGGAGCCCTGGCGCGGCGCCCGGTGTAACATCTTTTCAACTTCTCACTTTCACACATTTCGTCCCCGACACATTCCCTCTTAAATTGTTTGTCAGGGCGGGTCGTATTGGGTAATCTCATCATTTAAGAAGCGGGGAAAACGCGGCCGAACGGTACAGGCCGCCAACAGTCTGATGAGATGGGCTTCGTAAGACACAGCAATCTCAAGGTGTGTTTTCTTGCGGTCCTGGCCGGGCTGCTGGTCGGAGGGCCCTCCATCGCGGCCGACGATCCCGCCGCGTTGCGGGCCGAACTCGATGCCGTGCGCCGCGAACTGGCCGGGCTGCAGGCCTCCGATCCCCTGGGCGGCTCCGGCCGCTGGTCGCAGCGGGACCGCGCGGAATACGACGTCCCCGAGGTTGCCGAGCTCCGGGGGCAGGCCAAGGCCCTCGAAAAAAGCCTCGTGGAAAAACGCGCCGCCCTGCGCGACCGCTTCGCCCTGCTGTTCCCCGAACTCCGCGACCTGTTCCGCGCCCGCGACGCGGCCTACGCGAAGCTCGCGGAGGGCGGCCGGATGGCCGCCCTGGTGGACAACGAGATTCGCCTGGCCGAGCGCGCGGACCCGCCCGACGCCGCGAAGTTGGAAGGCCTGCGCGCCGATCGCGAGCGCATGCGGTCGGAACTGGAGACCGCCCGGATAGCGGCGGAAAAGTCCCAGGCGGAATTCCTCGCGCTCCAGAAGGAGCGGGCGGCCGGCGACCCCGAATGCGCCGCGCTGCAGGCGGAGATCGCGGACCTCGAGACCCGTTTCGCGCAGGCCCGGCAGCGGATGAACGAGAAGCTGGACGAACTCCCCGCGTCGCAGGCCGCCGAGGCGGAGCGGAGGGCGCAGTCGGCGCGGGTGGTGGAACTCAAGCAGCGCGAGCAGGCGCTGGTTGGGCAGTTGTCGCTTTTGGAAACGCAGTAAACACGGCGTGAACAATGGATCGCCCGGGGGCTCGGCGCCCGGGCGCCGGAGATGACCGTTATGAAAAAACAAGAAGCTCGTCGTTCCCGGGATCGCTGGTTGACGTGGCGCCTGGTGCCGGTCGTGCTGTTCTGCGCCGCCGGCCTGGTGACGGCCCTCGAATCCCCCGGCCCGCGCCCGGAACAGGTCTTCTCCATCCTGCAGCTCCGGGTCGAGGACGGCCGGGTGTGGTTGTCCGCCGAAAATACCCCGCTGCGCGACATCCTCCGGGAACTTGGCGCGCAGAGCGGCGTCCGCCTCCAGGTCGACCCGGCGCTTGACGCGCCCGTCACCCTCGCGCTCGAAGGCGTCAGTCTCGAGGACGCGCTGAAGGCGCTCTCCGCCAGCCGCGCGCTCGTGTACGAGAAGGACGGGGACGGCTACCGCCTCGCGGCCGCGACCGTGACGGCGCAGGAAGAGGCGGCCCCCGCGGCGCCGGCCGCGGAGGCGGAGAAACCCGCGCGGGCCGCGCTGCCCCGGGGCATGCTGACCAACGCCGGCCGGTCGCCGGATGAACTCATGCGGCGCGGTGCCGCGGCGATCCTGCTCCAGAACGCCCTGATCGACACCGAGGCGGCCGCGGCCGGCCGCGGGCTCGAGGTGCCGGAGGCGTTCCGCGCCCCGGCGGACACGGAATACCACATCGTGCAGTTCGACGGGCCCGCTTCCGACGCGCAGCGCGAGGCCCTCGAAGAAGCCGGCGCGCTGGTCAGCCACTACGTCCCGCGCTCGGCCTTCGCGGTCCACGCGGACGCGGCGGCGATGGCCGCGGTGAAGGCCCTGCCCGGCGTGACGCACGTCGAGCCGTACCATCCCTATTTCAAGATGAGCGGCGAGGTGCTGGATTATCTCGTTCACGGCGAGGAGCAGGCCCTGGCGAACCCGAAGTTCCACGAGGGCGAGTTCAACGTCGTGCTCTTCCGGGGCGTGGAGGACGCGAAGGCGATCGAGGCCGCCGGCCTGGAGATCGTGCGCGAGCAGTCGGCGGGCGGGCGCGAGGTCCTGACCGTGCGCGGCGACGCGGACAAGCTGACCGACCTGGTGCAGCTCGACGCCGTGCAGTGGGTCGAGGCCTCCCCGGTGCGCAAGCCGATGAACGACCTGGGCACCGAGCGGATCCGCGCCAAGTCCCTCAAGGCCCTGCACCCGACGCTGACGGGCGCGGGCGTGATCGTCGGGATCACGGACTCCGGCATCGACTTCATCAACCCCGGCTTCGCCGTGGACCCCACGCAGGCCACGAGCACGAACCTGAACACCCGCATCGTGTACTACGACCAGCGGCCGAGCGTCACGTCGGACGGCTTCCCGGGCGACAACAACGGCCACGGCACGCACGTCGCGGGCAGCATCCTGGGCAACGGGGCGCTCTCCGAGACCGTGCTGAAGGCGGCGGGCTCCGGGACGGGCGAGGGACCTTACAGCACGAATTACTTCGCCGGCGCCGCGCCCGGCGCGCGCGTGGTGATGATCGAGGACTTCAACAGCTTCACGGACGAGGAGCAGGCCGAGATTTCCTACAACAAGGGCGCCCGGCTCTCGAACAACAGTTGGGGCAACTCAGTCAACTACTATGGATCAATGTCTATGCTGTGGGACGAACTGGTCCGGGACGCCGTGCCCGGCACGGCGGGCAACCAGGAGTACATCGTCTTTTTCGCGGCGGGCAACGACGGCGGGGGCAATAACGATGGAACGGGCGGCGAGGCGGAGACCATCGGCCAACCCGGCAACGCCAAGAACGTCATCACCGTCGGCGCCGTGGAGCAGAAGCGCCTAGCTAACAACCTGCTTAACTACGAGTCCGACAAGGAAACGGATACGGATTGGCAGGTTGCTGGTTTTAGTTCTCGGGGACCGGTTCTTTATGCAGAAGGATTCGATCGTCGTATCAAGCCTGACATCATGGCGCCCGGTGCCTACGTGCTATCCGTGCAGTCTCGCGAAACGATGCCGGACTTCATTGAACTAGAAGGCACGGTCCACCGCGACTACCGCTATGGCAACATTGACTCGGGAACGAACTTCGCGTTCTTCAGCGGCACCTCGATGGCTACGCCTCTGACCGCGGGCGGTGGTGCGCTGATGTTTGAGTACTACACGAATACCTTCGGCAAGGCCCCGAGCCCCGCGATGATGAAGGCCATGATGGTCGGCGGAGCGCGGATGCTGAATTCGATCGTTTACAAGAACGCGTACGACGTCGGCCTTGTCGAACTCGTGGACCAGGGGTGGGGCCTGCTCGACGTCGTGCGTTCGGTGAACGGGCCACGCATTCAACCCACAGACGAGATCATCCTGCTGGATCAGGACCAGACGACGCCGCTGTCGGCCGGCCAGTTCTTCACCCGCCAGGTCAAGATCAACGCGGGCGAGGGCGGCCTGAAGGTGGCCCTGGCGTGGACCGACCCGGCGGGTACGCCGGGCCTTGGCGTACAACTGGTTAACGACTTGGATCTCTATGTCCAGGCCCCGGGCGGCGGCGGCTACATCGCAGGCAATTTCGAACTGGACGGCGCCCATTCGCGGCGGTTTGAGGCCATCGATCCGGAAATGGGTGACGAGTACAACAATGTCGAAACGATTGTGATCCCCACGCCGACGCCGGGCACCTATACCATTCAGGTTTATGGGTATGCCGTGCCGCAAGGTCCGCAGGACTTTGCGCTGTCCATCATGAAGGGTATCGGCATGGAAAGCCGTAATCCCGGCGACAGTCCCGACGTGGCCATGAGCGGGGATGATCGCCCCGTGATTGCCTATTCCACGACGGCGAATGGATTGCGCCAGGTGTATACGAAGCGGTGGATCGGAGAGGTGGGAGATATTTCGGATATTGGCAAGTGGAAGCACATGGATGGCCAATGGTTCGAGGTAGGGTCTTCGGCCAGCGGCGGCGGCGTCAGCAAGACGTTGGCGGCTTCCGAGCAGCCTTCCGTCGCGGCTTCGGGAACCAACATCTTTGTCGCCTGGGCGGAACAGGCCTTGGCACCTTTCAACAAGAGTCGTATTTACTTCCGCCAGTACAATGGCAGTTCGTGGATTGAACTGGGCAGTTCCGCCAACGACTTCGGAGTGAGCGGGGAGAGCGAATTTGACGCCACGAAGCCGGTCGTGGCGGTGATGTCTGACGGGCGGCCGGTGGTGGCGTGGAAGCGGACGCATTCGGTCAGCACGGGCCAGCGCGTGTTCGTCGCGAAGTGGAGCGGGACGAACTGGATCGGCCTGGCGTATTCGCACACCAACGGCATCGCCTACGACGGCAACTACCGGCTGGTGGACGACCTGGACATGGTCGTCGACAGTTCCGGGATGCCGGTGGTCTCGTGGGCGGACACGACGCTGCAGCGGATCGTCACGCGGCGGTGGAACGGCTCGTCGTGGTCGACGCTGCCGAACCAGGGCAACACCTTCGTGCAGTACCCGAAGCTGGCCGCCGGGACCGGCGGCTCGATCTACCTGACCTGGGTCGAGACCTACGGGTCGGACCCGCTGCCGTACCTCTCGCAGCAGGTGTACGCGTCCCGCTACTCGGGCGGGAGCTGGAGCGCGATCAGCGGCTCGACGACCTTCCCCGGCATCAGCGCGGCGACCAGCGGCATCCCGCGGCGGCCGTCCATCGCGGTCTCGCCCGCGGGCACGGTGTTCGTCACGTGGGCGGGCGGGACGAACCTGCTGAATTCGGTCTATGTCAAGCGGGCGCAGGGCGGGGGCTGGGTCGGCGTCGCGGGCGCCGGCGAGCCGCCGGGCGTGGCGCTGGTCGGCGGCGTGTCCTTCACGCCGGTGTCGGTCACCGACAGCAAGGGCGTGCCGATCGTCGTGTACGAGAACACGGGCAGCGGCGAGAGCGAAGTGCTGGGCTTCAAGCTCGTCGCGGACACCGCGCCGCCGATCTTCGGCGGCCTGCTGACCGCCGAGGGGGGGACCAACAACAACGTGGCCCTCGGCTGGAACGCCGGGGCGGACAATTTCTCCACCAACATCTACTACCACATCTACCGCGGCACGAACGCGTGGGACTGCTGGGAAACGCCCATGTGCCCGGCGGGCGAGGTGTTCGGCAACCTGATCGCCGTGGTCACCAATACCACCGCGTTCACCGTGACGAATCTCACCAACTACAAGACCTACTGCTTCGGCGTCCGCGCCATGGACGACAGCGGGTTCATGGACAGCAACACCGTCACCCGGTCCGCCGGCCCGACGCAGCCCGGCGTGGACTGCCTGGACCTCGACTCCGACAGCGACGGCATGCCGGACCACTGGGAGATCCTGCACGGGTTCGACCCGTTCAACCCGGCGGACGCGGCCCTCGACGCGGACGGCGACGGCCTGACCAACCTCGAGGAGTACGTCCTCGGCACGCACCCGCGGCACGTGGACAGCGACGGGGACGGCCTGACGGACGGCGCCGAGGTGCTGACGCACCAGACCGACCCGACGAAGGCGGACAGCGACGGGGACGGCCTGGACGACGGGTTCGAACTCGCGATCGGCACTGATCCGCGCAGCGCGGACTCCAACGCCAACGGCGTGAGCGACGGCGACATCTTCCAACTCGGGTACGACACGCCGGCCGACGCGTGGACCAACCTGAACATCTACCTCGCGGAGACGTTCGAGACCTCCTCGCGCACGAACTGGGCGCACAGCGCGCCGAACGCCTACCTGCCGCTCGACCTCTGGCACCTGTCCACGGCCGAGCCCGGCACGAACGCGGGCATCCGGTCGATGGACGACCACACGCCGTCGAACTCGTACCGCCTGGCGTACGACCCGTCCGCGACGAACCCGGCGGCGACCTACAGCCGGGGCCAGCCGCTGATCTGCGCCCTGGACAGCCCGCGCGTGGACGCCCTGGGGACGGGCAACCTGTACGTGGCGTGGCGGGAGTTCTACGACACCGAGCCGATCAAGGACTTCATCACCGTCCAGGCGCGCGGCGGCGGCAACACGAACTGGACCGTGGTGGCCGGGGCGCGTTCCGGCGAGAGCGGCGGGTGGTTCCGCCGCGTGGCGAATCTCGGGGCCTTCGCGGGCCAGAGCAACGTCCAGGTCCGCTTCCTGTTCACGGCCCAGAACGCGATCAACAACGACTTCAACGGCTGGTACGTGGACGACGTGATGATCTACCAGGGCGCGACGATCTTCGGCTGGGTGCGCGACATCAACGGCCGGCCGATCGTCGGCGCGACCGTCCGCGCGCTGGGGCGCGGCGGCGTGACGAACGTCGTGCAGGGCCACCCGACCATCCCGGCGCCGAAGATCTTCGGCGAGGCGGCGACGGCGGAGGACGGCAGCTACATGATCGCCGGGATCCCGCTGGGCCGCTACTACCTCAAGGCGGATGAGCCCAGCCACCGGGCCGAGTTCTGGAACGGCGCCCTGTTCACCGCGCCGTACAGCTTCGGCAGCGGGTTGAATCCGGGCGTGTACAACCTCGACCAGGTCGGCGCGGGCGGGTACATCGACGTGCGCACGAACGGCGCGGTCCAGGAGGCCCACTTCGAGCTCGAGCGCGGGGAAAACCAGAGCTTCCTGGGCGTTTCGCACACGGCCTCGGCCGCCGGGCTGCCGGTGATCGTGGACTACACGGCCGCGACGCTGTGGAACGGCTCCACCTCGGCCCCGGCCCTGGTGGCCTACAGCACGACGAACGTCTTCCCGCGGCCGAAGCTCTATCCCGACTGGCTGACCAACGCCGTGAAGGCCGAGCTGTTCGCCGCGGCGTCGCCGGGCGAGCACCGCGTCGGCATGGGCGCGGGCCTGTGGCGGATGGCGCAGCCCGCCGTCGAGACGCGCGAGGGCGAGGTGGTCCAGGTGGACCTGCGGACCAACGCCGCGCAGGGCTATCTCTACGTGGCCTCGCTGGACGGCATGAGCTATCCCGTCTGGCTGAACGGCCTCAACACCGGCAGCAACACGCCGGCGCGCCTGTATGTCCAGGCCGGGACGCACCTGGTGCAACTCGCGCCGACCAACGGCTACAAGGGCTTCGCGCCGCAACTCATCACCGCGCCGATCGGCAACCGGCTGAACGTCAGCTTCACGGAGGAGGAGCTGACCGACACGCCCGGCGCCCTGATGGTGGACGCCCGCGACGCGTTCGGCAACGTGGTCAGCGGCGCGCAGGTCGTGGTCAACGGGCGGGTGGCGCAGATCGGGGACGTGGCGGCCGGCGGGACCAACGTCACGCCGACGGTCCTGACCTCCCTGCGGCCGGGCCCGCACCGCGTGTCCGTGCTCATGGACGGGTTCCGGCGCTCCGCGGCGCGCGTCATCGACCTGGAGGCCGGCTATACCAACTACACGCAGTTCGCGCTGTACCAGGCGGACCAGGATGCCGACAACGTGGGCGACTATTCCGAAATCCAGGGGTACACGAACATCTTCCTCTTCACCGGCGAGGACGATCCGGACGGCGACACGCTGATCAACCGGCTCGAGTACGACCTGTTCCGGCTGTTCGGCATCCGGCTGAACATCTTCAACCGGGACACCGACGCGGACGCCATGCCCGACGGCGAGGAAGTGGGGTACAAGGGCTGGGCCTCGTCCAACGGGTTCCTGACCTACGCCTGGTCCGTGCTCTACACCAATGCCGTGCAGAACACGGAAACCGTGGAGGCCCTCTTCGTGGGCCGGTACCTGGACGGCATCAGCGCCTTCGGGTCCGGGACCAACGCGGTCAGCATCGAGGGCGACCGGTTCGAGCCGAAGACCATCGCGCATACCGCGCCGCTCGTGCCGACCAAGACCAACGCGGTCACCGTGTTCGGCGGCATCCCGACCGCCGGCGTCCACCGCGCCGTGATCGAGGGGCATCCCTCCGGCACGCCGATCTTCGCGGACACCCGGCCGGACGTGCAGGATACCAGCGGCGACGGCATGTGGGACGGGTTCAAGTGGAAGTACCGCTGGATGACCAACGCCGTGGGCGAGGTCACCCGCATCCTCGACCCGATCGAGTACGGCGGCAACGACGACGACCCCGACTGGGACGGGCTGAACAACTACCTCGAGTTTCTCGGGCCCGACGCCCTGGCCAACACCAACGATTGGACCAACCCGGGCCGCAGCGACACGGACAACGACGGGTTGCCGGACGGCTGGGAGTACTTCTACGGGCTCGACCCGAACGACCCGTCTGACGCCTGGCTCGACCCGGACGACGACGACCTGCCGAACTACATCGAGTACCTCGTCGGCAGCAATCCGTTCCTGGCGGACACCGACGCGGACGGCTTGAACGACGGCAAGGAGGTCTTCGTCTACGGGTCCGACCCGACGAACCCGGACACGGATTACGACAGCCTGCTTGACGGCCTGGAGGCCCAGCTCGGCACCAGTCCCACCGCCTGGGACACGGACGGCGACGGCATGCCCGATGGATTCGAAGTCCTGGATGCCCTGGGCAACCTGCGCGATCCGAGCCAGAGGCTGAACCCGCTCGACCCGACGGATGGCGATGACGATTACGACCACGACGGCCTGACGAACTACGAGGAGTACCTCGTCCGCGATGGCCTCATCGGCAACATGCCGGACGACGCCCTGTGGGACTACTGGTCCGATCCGTTCAATCCCGACAGCGACGGCGACGGCATGCCGGACGGCTGGGAGGTCTGGTACGGCTTGCACCCGATGGACCCGGTCGGAACCCGCGTGGAAGGCGAGAGCGTGACGCGCTACTCGGTCCTGGCCACCGGCGGGGATCCCGACAGCGACGGTCTGTGGAACCTGCGCGAGTACAACATCCGGTTCCGTTTCGACGCCGGCGCCGACCCGTACCAGGTCCATGGCGTGAGCACCGATCCGCACAACCCGGACACCGACAACGACGGACTGGGCGACGGCGAGGAAGACCGCGCCCTGCGCGCGCACCCGCTGAAGCAGGACACCGACGGCGACTGGCTGCTCGACGGCGTGGCCGTCACCACCAAGTGGGGCGAGGTGGAGTCCACACTGCGCAAGAGCGAGTTCGCCGTGATCCCGTTCGCGGGGACGTGGGCGGGCGCGCTGCAGGATTGCGCGACGAACCCGCTGGCGGTCCGGCACCCGATCTACACGAACATCGTCGGGCACCTGGCCGTGCCCAATGACCTGCTGGGCGAGGAGAATGCCGCGATCATGGCGCTGTTGGGTGGCGGCGAGGTGGACATCGCCTTGGGCGGCCTGGTGGCGGACGACACGCTGGGGACGATCAGCTGGGTTACCGGTGAGGCGTGGCTGTTCCCGAACTACGGCCTGGGCGAGCCCCTGACCAAGCCGGGCGTGCTGGGCATGAATGCCGCCGACGGTAAATGGAAGGGGCGAGGCGAGGCGGACCTGTTCGACCATTACGCGGTCGAATGGGAGCTGGTGCCCCAGGTGACCAACCACTACGACGAGGCGTTGAACGACCTCTGGCAATTGCTGTGGCCCGGCACCTCGGACTTCCCGTACTGGAAGAAGATCAATGTCTCCGAGGATACCTACATCCCGCCGGCGCGGTGGGGAGCGGCGATGACGTACATCCCGGTGTACGAGACCAAGAATCCCAAGAACGATACCGGCACCATCCTGATGGATAACCGCAAGCTCGTAGTCATCGGCGGCCGTGACGGCGTCGCCAAGCATCGCGACGTATGGGAATTCCTTGTCCGGTCCAACATGTGGGTGCGGAGCCCCGCGCCGCTGAATGCCTCGCCGATCCTCCAGGTGGACGGCATGTCCGAACTCTGTGCCGTGCCGATCTTCGAGACCAAGAACACCAAGCCGAAGACCTGCCCCTGTACCGACATGCCGTACGATTGCGACGGGGAGGGCTTCGGCCTGCCGAAGAACCGCCCGTGGGACGGGCACCGGAGTTTCGACTGGACGTTCATCTTCGGCGGCTGGGACGACAAGAACCAGTACAAGTCCACGCCCCGGTTCTACAAATCCGGCGACAGCATGGACCCCGTGGTGGACACTGTCGCGCCGGACGTTTCGGTGGCCCAGGTCCAGACGCCGTCCCAGATCGACGAGTTCAACGTGGTCCTGACCTGGGAGCGCGAGGCGCGCGAGTTCGAGCGCGTCCTGCCGGTGGGCTACCTGGTGGACGACCAGAGCGGCACGCCCGACGCGGACAAGTCCATCATCTATGACGGGTACAGCGCCATCCACTTCTCCGACACGGCCCTGACGCCGAATTGCGACCAGATCCTCTTCGCCGAACTGGAGTTCGTGGTCAGCAAGAGCCCGGCGGTGGACCTTCCCTTGACGGTCATCGGCGAGTTTCTGATCTCGGAAGGATTCTCGCCCGACGACTACAACGGCGACAACGGCGAGAACTGGCCCGAGAAGCGCATCACGGTGGGCGATTGGTTCAATACCACGCCGACGGCCTTTACCGTGTATACCACCAATGCGCCGGGAACCACGAACCGGGTGGACGTGACGGTTCAGGTCCAGGAGCTGATCTCGGCCGGCGGCTGGACCGCCGAGGCCTTCGGGTTTGTGCTGGCGGGCAACGCGGACTACGCGGAGTTCAGCAAGAGCAAGACCAAGCTGACCGTGCATTACCGGCCGTCCTACAAGATCAACGCGTACTGGAAGCTGCCCACCACCGTCACGTACATCGGGTGCGGCGAGAAGGCGGACAACCGGAAGTCCGCGGCGATGGCCTACGACTTCGTGCGCAAGCGCGCCGTCATGTTCGGCGGCATCGACGGCAACCGGGTGCGTGGTGACACGCACGAGGCGCAGATCGGCGGCGGCGCCGGCAGCGTGACGTGGCGTCAGCAGACGTGCGCCGAGAACCCGCCCGCGCGCTGGGGCCACTCCATGGTTTACGACGCCAAGAACGAGCGCGTGGTGATGTTCGGCGGGTTCGACGCGAACCATCGGCCGCTGAACGACCTCTGGCTTTACTACGCGTCCGACGAGCAGGTCGTCACGACGACCAACGAGCAAGGCGAGGTGACCGAGACCGCCACGAACACCATCCCGGCCGAGTGGGTGCAGGTCACCAGCTTCACCTCCAGCGACCGCCCACAGCCGCGCGCCGGCGCGTGCATGATCTACTGGGGCGACTGGGACTACGACCGCGGGCAGGGCGACGCCTACAAGGCCTCCTCCAACAAACGAAAGATCGTCCTTTTCGGCGGCACGGACGGGAAGACCTTCTTCAACGATACCTGGGTCTACGACGGGAACCGCTGGACGCTCTGCAATCCCGTCGGCGAGCTGTCCGCGGCGCCGCCGCCCCGCGCGTTCGCCTCGATGGCGTTCGCCCAGAACGCCCGCAAGCTGCCGGACCGCGCCGGGACGGCCAGCTTCCACGGGGGCCTTGGCGACGATAGCGAGGGAGAGGATGACGACGAGACGCCCACCAAGGCCGCGAAGATGTCGGCCTTCCTGTTCGGCGGCCGGACAGGCACGATCCCGACGGGCAAGGACACGGACATGGACCTCGTGGACGACGGCATCGAGTTCGCCCTGGGCGGTCCGACCGCCGGGCGCGACCCGCGGGTGAACAAGCTGGTCTCGCCGACGAACCAGCTCGAGACCATACCCTATGCCCTGCAGCGGTTTGGCCCGGTCCCGTTGAGCATGCTCACGCCACGCGCGGCGATCGCGGACATGGAGTCCCTGCGCCATGACGAGGGCTTGTATGCCGCCTCGCGCGGTTACCCGTGGGAGTCCTGGTCGCACCCGGACACCATCATATTCTACGAGACCAAGTTGGGCTCGGGCGTCGAGACACGCATTCCCGAGTTCACCACCCAGTGGTACAGCCGGCACGGCATCGGGGATCCCTTCGATGCCCGGAACAAGTGGGAACTCGGCGTGCCGCGCCAGGACCTGGCCGGCGTGAAGGCCGCGCCACGCTATGCCTATAGCGGGCGCTGGGCGTTCGGCACCACGCTGTCCGGCGCGTACGTCAACGACGCGGTGATGGAACTGTATTCGCCGATCTTCAGCCTGACGATCCCGCCGTCGGAGCTGACCTCGACGGACACGAACAACATGAACAGTTTCCACCTGGTCTTCCACGAGTGGCTGGACCTGGCGGACGCGAACGACCGGGTCAAGGTCGAGCTCATCCGGCCCGGCACGCCGGCGGACATCGCCAACCGGGTCTCGGCGACCAACAAGCCGCCGATCAGCGTGGTGCCCGAGCGCAACTTCGCGTACAACACGACGGGCGAGTGGCGGCGCGTGGTGGCTCCGCTCGACATCGCGGCCAACGAGGCGAACGTCTACCTGCGGTTCACGCTGGTGTCCGATGCCGGCGGGGTGGCGGGCGGCTGGTACATCGACGACGTGGCCATCGCCCAGGGCGGCCAGATCCAGGGCACGTACAGCAACCACCCGGGCTTCGACGTGGAATTGCTGGGCGCCAACGACATCGGCGCGGCGCTGGCGACCACGGAGACGGACGCCAACAGCCTGTTCCAGTTCGGGTTCCTGCCCCAGGGCCAGTACTTCATCTACAGCAACGGGGAGACCGAGGGCCCGATCGACGTCGGGGCGGGCGGCTGGTCGCCGACCGAGCACCTGACCAACGGCGTCCCCGTGCCGTTCGACCTGGACGGCGTGGCCGTCGTGCCGGGCCGCAGCCTGTCGTGGGAGGCGGACATCGGCGCATCCTACACGATCCAGTACGCCGACGAGATGGTCAACAACCCGCCGTGGGCGGATCTGGCGACGGGGGTCGTCGCGGGGAGCGACCCGATGACGTACACCGACGTCAGCGCCCCGCCGGCGAACGGCCGCCGGTTCTACCGGGTGTGGAAGGAGTAGGGGTTCTGGAGGGCGAGCCTCCGGCGAGCCGCGTTTCGGGCTTCAAGCGCGGCTCGCGGGGACGCTCGGGGACGGCTCGCGGGGACGCTCGCCCTCCAGGAGCGGGGGCAGGGTAAAATAAAGCATGACAATTTGGAGCGAATGGCGTAAGAAGCAGCAAAGAATCATCGCATGTGACTCGGGCAAGGAGAATAAGATGAAAAAAATGTGGATCTGGAGTGCCGTCGCTGGTTTGGCCGCGGTCTCGGCTATTCTCCTCGGCTGCGAATGGTCGACCAGCACGGATTCGTTCAACACCTCGAAGGGCGCCGGGATCTCCATTAATTTCTCCGGCGTGTATTACGGCAATCTTTCGGGCGGGCGGGCCGTGGCCGGCACGTCCGGCAGCACGATCACCCGGCTGGTGGTCCAGCACGCGGGCAATGCCGTCAAGGTGCTCGACAACAACGGTTCGGAATACTCCGGCACGATCGGCTCGCCCGGCGTGATCGCGCCGCCTTCGTCGAGCGGCGTGTACCCGGCGGGGGCCCTCCTGGCGCAGGCGCAGATCAATTTCTCCGGCCATGACAACGTGGCGGCCCGGAACGTCAACTTCGCCGGCATCATCCACGGCGTGGCCGTGGACGATGTCCAGGGCCAGACGGAAACCGAGACCACGACCATCACCCAGAGCGATGTGCAGCGGGACAGCGCGACCAGTTCGGTTTCGTACACGGAGAATTTCTCCTGGACCACCAACTCGACCACGATCACCACGGACGGCACCAATATCACGACCAAGCTGACCATCGTGGCCTACGACGAGTTCGGCAACGAGGTCTATCGCTCGGAGCAGACGTACACGGTCACGCCCTCCGGGAGCAGCAACCTCGTGAGCCAGAGCATCACCGACAACCGCTCCAACGGCCGCACGCGCAGCCGCGACCAGGTGCAGGATTACAATCAGAAGAACGAGACGGTCGAGTACACCAAGTACTACATCACCGAGGCCAATACCCAGTACCGCATGCAGGGGACCTGGGTGGAGGAGGCGGGCGTATCTTCCGGTGTGGACGCACTTTCCGCTGGCACGGCAGGGGTGATCACCGAGGTGACCCCGAGCGGCGCGCCGGGCGGCACGGAGGGCGGCGGCACGGAGGGAACCACGGATAGCACGGCCACGTCGACTTCGACCTCCCTGTAGCGGCCGGTCACGTTAAGCGCGCGCCCCTCGCCTCCCGGCGGGGGGCGTTCTGTTTTGGCAAGTGACGCGGCCGTCCCGGCCGTGGTTACTTCAGATACTTCCCGACGATCGGCTCCAGTTCCTTGCGCCGGGCGGGCGGAATCTTGTCCGGGCTCGTCAGGATGGCGTTTTCCAGCGCGCGGCCGCAGGAGCAGGGCCGCTGGTCCGTCAGGCGGGCCGCGAGGCGCCGGATCAACTCCCCGGCGAACCCCGCGTTGGCCTTGAGGTTGCTGATGATCATCTCCAGCGACACGGTCTCCTCGGACTCGTGCCAGCAGTCGTAGTCCGTCACCATGCAGGCCGAGGCGTAGCAGAGTTCCGCCTCGCGGCACAGCTTGGCCTCCGCCAGGCTGGTCATGCCGATCACGTCGAACCCGAACCGCCGGTAGTAGAGCGACTCGGCCTTCGTGGAAAACGCGGGGCCCTCCATGTTGACGTAGGTGCCGCCGTTCTGGACGCGCTGGCCCTGGTGCCGCGCGTCGCCGGAAACGATCTCCTGCGCGACGGCGTGCAGGTGGTGCCGCAGGTCCGGGCAGACGGGCTCGGCGAAGGCGACGTGGGCGACCAGGCCCTTCCCGAAGAACGTGTGCTCGGCGGCGTGCTTGGTCCGGTCGAAGTACTGGTCCGGCAGGCAGACGTCCCGGGGGCGCAGGTCCTCGCGCAGGCTGCCGACGGCGCTGATCCCGATGACGCGCTCCACGCCCAGGGTCTTGAACCCGAAGATGTTGGCCCGGTGGTTCAGTTCCGACGGCATGATGTGGTGCCCGTGCCCGTGACGGGGGAGGAAGTAGACGTCCACGGCGCCCAGCTTGCCGTGGATGTACGGCTCCGAGGGCTTGCCGAAAGGGGTCTCGACGGCCCGGTGCTCCACATCCCGGAGCCCGACCAGGTCGTACAAGCCCGTCCCGCCGATGATGCCGAGTTTCATGAATTGATCTCCCCCGCCGTTGGTTGTCAAACAGGCCCGCACTATAGCGGAGAGGACGAGAGACGGCAAGCGAGGGGCCGCGACAGCGAGAGCCCGTTGTCCTGGTTGGGTTTCAACGCTCAACAATCAACGCCCAACGCTCAACAATTGAACGTTGAATGTTGGTTGTTGAACGTTGAGATCGCCCCCTGACTCCTTCTTCCCCCTCCTTGCCTTTACCGCGGCGGCCGGGGTATAGTGAGTCATGAAGCAGGACAGTGAGCCATCATGAACGTCGTCGGTGTCATCATGGGCGGGGGCGAGGGGAGCCGGCTGCAGCCGCTCACCCGCGACCGGGCCAAGCCAGCGGTGCCCATCGCCGGCAAGTACCGGCTGGTGGACATCCCCATCAGCAACTGCATCAACAGCGGCATCCGGCACATCTTCCTGCTGACCCAGTTCAACAGCGTGTCCCTGCACCGGCACGTGCAAACGACGTACCGGTTCGACCAATTCTCGCAGGGCTACGTCCAGATCCTGGCGGCCCAGCAGACGCCCGGCTCCGAGGAGTGGTACCAGGGCACCGCGGACGCCGTCCGCCAGAACTTCCGCTACTTCATGGACGAGAACCCGGACTACATCGTCGTGCTTTCCGGCGACCAGCTCTTCCGGATGAATTTCGCCGAAGTCCTCAAGCAGCATATCGAGACGGGCGCGGAGGTGACCATCGCCACCAAGCCCGTGCCCCGCGGCGAGGCCGGCTCGTTGGGTATCATGCAGGTGGACGACCGGAAGCGCATCGTCCGGTTCGTGGAGAAGCCCGGGAATTCCCCCGAGCTCGACGTCCTGCGCGCGCCGATGTACCGCGAAGAGCGCTACCTCGCCAGCATGGGCATCTACGTGTTCAACACGGCGGTGCTGCACAAGCTGCTGGACAACGACCTCACGGACTTCGGCAAGCACGTGATCCCCTCGTGCATCGAGAAGCACAAGGTGTTCAGTTTCATTTTCGAGGGCTACTGGAAGGACATCGGGACGATCCGTTCCTTCTGGGAGGCCAACGTCGCGCTGACCGAGGTGGTGCCGGAGTTCAACTTCTACGACGCCAAGGCGCCCATCCACACGCGCATGCGCTACCTGCCGCCGTCCAAGATCAACTGCTGCGACCTGAACCGGTGCCTGCTCTCGGAGGGCTGCATCATCTCGGGGCACCGCATCCTGCACTCGATCGTCGGCATCCGCGCGATCGTGGGGCAGGGCAGCGTGATCGAGCACTCGGTGATCATGGGTGCGGACTACTACGAGAAGGAGCCCGAGCCGGGCCGGCCGCCCATCGGCATCGGCCGCGACTGCTTTATCCGCAATGCGATCGTGGATAAGAACGCGCGCATCGGCGACGGCGCCTACATCACGCCGGACGGCAAGCCGGACGGCGTGACCGACCGCTATACGATCCGCGACGGCATCATCGTCATCCCGAAAAATGCGGTGATCCCGGCGGGATCCCGGATCTGACGGGGCCGGCTCCCGCGCCGGAAGCGGGAGCGAAGGAGGGGGGGGATGCGTATCACCGAGGTGGTGTTGGTGGCGGCGCTGGGCGGGGGGGCCTATTATCTTTGGCAAGAGCACAAGGCGGCCGTCACCCCTGCGGGGTCCCAGCCCCAACCGGAGTCCCCATCCAGGCCTTCTTCTTCACCCGGGGCCTCCGCGCCGGCCAAGTCTTCGGTGGCATCGAGCCCGTCGGCTCCGGCAAGGCTGACCTGCTATGCCTGCAAGGGAGAAGGCCGATTGATGTTGCGGAAGGAAGGCCGGCGAAGGGGGGCGGATAGTTCCTACATGTGTCCCGTATGCCGCGGGAGCGGGTTCCGTTCGATCGAATCATCCGGCCCTGTTTGCAAGGACTGCGGCGGGATGGGATTTTGCCTTTATCACCCGGACTATGGGACCGTTACGGTCGAGGAGATGGGCCTCTATGCCAGGGACACCGGCAGTGCAATCCGTTGGAGCGCGCGCCCTTGCGGGCGGTGTAGGAAGTAAAGCGTCTTTCGGGGCGATCCAATGACGTCGGAACAGGAACCGTCTTCAGGTCTGCGTTTGCGTCCTTCCGGAAGTCATCTCAACGACCCCGGCGAACCCTGCCCGTCGTGCGGGGCGATCATGCCTTCGCACGTGACCGTCTGCCTGCAGTGCGGCTTCAACCGGGCTACGGGCACGCGGTTGCGGACGGTCCGCGGTCATTCTTCCCGGCGTTGGGCGGGGAGGCTCCTGCCGCTCGCGGGGCTCCTTTTGGCGGCAGGCTTGGGCGTCGCGGCGTTCCTGGGGTGGCGCTGGTACCCGGGAGCGTGGAAGAAGTTCCAGCGCGAGCGCATCGGGCAGGCCGTGACGGCCGTCAATGACCAGTATCCGAAATGCGCCATCGGCGAGACAGTGACGCTGCGTCGGGCCAGTGGGCAGGCGGCGACCGGCGTCCTCGTCGGGGTGGGGCCGGACGGGGTGGTGCTGCAGTCGGTCAAGGGGAGGGTGGCCTCGTTTCCCTTCTACCTCCTCGAGCCCGGGACCCTGCTGCGCTTTGACGACCGGCTGCGGGAGGAGGTGGTCCGCCTGCAGGTGGTCTGGCCGGAGCACTGGTGGGAGCGCCTGTGGATGCTGCTGATGCCGCCGCCGTGGCGTTTCGATACCGTCCTGGCCGAGCGGCACGCGGCCACCCGGCACTGCGCCTTCTGCCAGAATACCCGCCAGGTAGCCTGTCCGGGCTGCGGCGGGCGGGGTTCCGTTTCCGAAGCGGCGCGGAAGCCCTGTCCCCAGTGCAAGGGGACGGGCCAATACGCGCCCCGGATCGGCACGGGCAAGTCGCGCTGCCCCTTCTGCCAGGGGGCGGGGTACCTCGCCGACACGCATTTCAACCCGTGCCCGACATGCCGCGGGACCGGCCGGGTGCCCTGTCCCCGCTGCAGCCCGCCGGCGCCATGAGGCCGCGAGGGCGTCGGGCGCAAAAAAAGCGGTCCGGCCGCGCATTCCTTTGTTGACTCTATCTTCGGGCTTTTCATATATTCCACTGAAGCTGCGGGGTGTTCGGAGACGTACAGGCGGCAAGCAGCCGCTCCGGTCGGCGGCGTGTATTTCGCGGGGCTGTTCCACGGGGATGGTTCGCGCCGCGCGGGTTTTTTTCGGATCGGGTATTACAGCGGGAGGAGCCAGGATGAGAAAATGGTCATGCGGCCTGATCGTGGTGATGATCCTGCTGGCGGCAGGCGTGGCGAGCGAGGTCGCGGCGCAGCAACCCGCGACCGCTTCCCGGCCCGTCAAGATCCGGGCCATGAAGGGCAGCAAGGCCATCACCCCCCAGTACCAGCTGCTCAAAGGCCAGACCATGGCCCGCACGCGCGAATGGTTCCAGATCCTGACCCAGTACGAGACCGAGCCCGAGTGGATGGATGAGCTGACCTTCACCTACTACGTCCTCGTCCGCGACAAGGTCGGGCCGCAGAAGGGGCCCGTCCTGTTCCGCGGCGACGTGACCTACGTCACGATCCAGAAGGGCAAGCACATGAGCGACATGTACCTCCACCCGAGCACGCTGGCCCGGTACGGCGACGTGGAGGCGGTGGCGGTCCTGGTGACCTTCCGGGGGCAGCTGGTCGCCATGGAGAGCCAGCCATCCTCCCAGCAGCGCTGGTGGGAACAGCTGGCGCCGGTGGACGGCTTCATCCTGAACCGCATGCAGACGCCGTTCGCCATGATCGATTTCGACACGTACGAAGCCATCAAGACCGGGGCGCCCGGCGGACGCTGACCCATGTTCAAAGGCGATCACATACTGGCCCTGGACATCGGCGCCAGCAGCCTGAAGATGGCCGCGTTCGCCGCCCTGAAATCCGGCGGCGTCGAGCTGGTGAACTTCGGGGTCGCGTCCCTCGACCTCGATCCCCAGGCGGAAGGCGAGCGGTCGGCCTACATCAGCACCACCCTGCGCGAAATCATGCAGGACCGGGGCATCCGGCCCGGCCGCGTGCTCCTTTCCGTGTCCGGCCAGGCGGTGTTCTCCCGCTTCGTCAAGCTGCCCCCCGTCGACCGCGACAAGGTCTACCAGATCATCCTCTACGAGGCGCAGCAGAACGTCCCGTTCCCGATCGAGGAGGTGGTCTGGGACTACCAGCTCATCGGCGGCGCGACGGGCGAACTGGACGTGATGCTGGCCGCGATCAAGGCGGACATCATCGAGGAACTCACCGGCTGCGTCGAGCAGGCCGGCCTGGTGACGGACCTGGTGGACGTGGCGCCGATGGCGCTCTACAACGCCGTCCGCTACAACTACAACGACCTCCCCGAGTGCACGCTCGTCGTGGACATGGGCGCGCGCTCGACGGACCTGATCTTCATCGAGAAGGGCCGCGTCTTCAGCCGCAGCATCCCCGTCGCCGGCAACGCGATCACCCAGCAGATCATGACGGAGTTCGGCATGTCCTTTGCCGACGCCGAGGCCCTGAAGAAGGCCCACGCCTTCGTCGCCTTCGGCGGCGCCTACGAGGGGCCCAAGAGCGAGGTCGTGGACAAGGTCTCCAAGAGCGTGCGCAGCGTCATGACCCGCCTCCACGCCGAGATCAACCGCTCGGTCAATTTCTACCGCAGCCAGCAGAGCGGGCAGCAGCCGTCCCTCATCCTGCTCTCCGGCGGCACCGCGGCCATCCCGTACACCGACTCGTTCCTCAAGGACAAGATGAAGGTGAACGTGGATTACCTGAACCCCTTCCTCAACGTCGCCGTCAGCGAGGGCATCGAGACCGACGAGATCGCGCGCTACGCGGGCCAGATGGGGCAGGTGGTCGGCCTGGCCCTCCGCCGCTTCCTGACCTGCCCGATCGAGATCAACCTGCTGCCCCCGAAGATCCAGGCCGAGAAGGCCTTCCGCCGCAAGCAGCCGCTCTTCCTCGCGGCCGCCGTCGCCCTGCTGCTCACCCTGGGCGTCTGGTGCGCCTACTTCGTCAAGATGAGCGGCCTGGCCGAGGAGCGGATGGTCAAGGTGAAGGCCCGGGTCCAAGCCCTGGAGCAGGTCGAGGGCCGGCTCCGCGAAAGCGAGACCCAGGTGGCCGGCGTGCAGAAGACCATCGGCAGCCTGCTCGGGCTGTCCGCCAAGCGCACGCAGTGGCTGGAGGTCGTGGACCAGGTCCACGGCAGCCTGCCGGAGGGCGTCTGGCTGATCTCCCTCAAGCCGGCGTCCGACGCGTCCGCGGCGCCGGCCGATCCCAACCTCCCGCCGCCGGACGAGTCGGCCGCGCGGAAGGATTCGGGGCCGGTCAGGACGCTGGAGATTTCGGGCCTGGCCTACGAGGACAAGGCGGGCGCCGGCGGCACGATCCGCGAGTTCCGCGACAAGCTGCGGCAGATGCCCCTGTTCGGGCCCGACACCGAGATCATCTGGGCGCCCTCGCCGGGCCAGGACGATTTCGTCCGCCAGTTCAAGATCCTGCTCGTGCTTAAAACCCCGTTGAACGTATGAACCTCAAGAAGAACATGACGTTGATCGTGGGCGGCGCGATCGCCGGGGTGCTGCTCGTCATCCTGCTGGTCCTCCTGTTTAGGTTCAACTCTTCCTACCAGAAGGTGAACCGGGAACTGCAGTCGGCCCAGCAGCGCCTGACCATCCTGAACGGCCGCGACCCGTTCCCCTCCGAGGAGAACGTGGCCGTGGTCCGGACCAACCTGGCGGTGCTCCAGGATTTCTTCGGCACGCTGATGAAATCCCTGCAGGAGGGCCAACCCGAGATCGCGGAGATGGAGCCGGCCGAGTTCAACCTGCTGTTAGACCAGACGCGCCGGCGCCTGTTCGGCGCGGCGGCCAAGGTGAAGGTGGCGCTGCCCCCGGGGTTTTCCTTCGGGTTCGACCGCTACGCGGCCGGCACGCTGCCCGATGCGGTGGACGTGCCGAGGCTGGTGGCCCAGATGAAGGAAGTCGAGTTCCTGTGCGGCCTGCTCTACGCCTCGAAGATCGGCGAGATCTCGTCCATCGAGCGGGCGGTGTTTGAAGCCTCGGCCCGCCCGACGGTCGCGACGGAGACCTTCGTGGATCCGCGCATGGCGCGGTACGGCGGCGGGGCGCCGGCGGCGACGGCGGCCGCGACGGCGGATACCTACAAGGACGCCTCGGGCCTCTTCAGCCGGCAGCGGTACACGGTAACCTTCCGCGGCCGCGATGCCGCCGTGGAGGATTTCCTCAACCGGGTCGCTTCCAGCAAGCGGTTCCTCGTGGTGACCCGGCTGCAGTTGGAGAACGAAACGGGCGTGCCGAAAGTGACGGCCCCGCTTCCGGCCACGGCCGCGCCGGGAACGGCGCCCGCCGCGCCGCTGGCGCGGGAGAAACGCGTCTCGGCCGGCCGGGAGCCCGTCAAGGTGATCGTCGAGGTGGAGGTGTACCGCTTCCATTCGCCGCAGGACGGGGAGGCTTCATCGTGAGCACCGATCCGCGCCAGAAATCAAGCTGGTTGAGCCAGATGTACGACAAGGTGCTGGTCGTCGTCATGCTGCTGGCGCTGCTCTTCTCCGCCGTGATCCTGATCTTCCAGATCGGAAGCATCCGCCGGCAGCTGGCGCTGGGCCAGTGGGACCAGGCGCCGACCGCCCCGCGGCCGGCCAAACCCGCGGACCTCGAGGCCTTCAAGCCCAGCCTGGAGCAGCTCGCGAGGCCGTTCCAGGCGGAAACCCGCAACCAGCGCCTGATGGTCAGCGAGGTGCGCGTCAGTTGCGTGAAATGTTCCAAGCCCATCGCGTTCAACGCCGCGCAGTGCCCTTTCTGCGGGAAGGAGCAGCCCCAGGCCATTGATCCCCTGAAGATCGATCTCGACGCGGACGGCATCAAGGACTGGTGGGAAACCAAGTACGGCCTGAATCCCTCCGACAAGGCGGACGCCCAGGGCGACCTGGACGGGGACGGATTCTTGAATCTCGAGGAGTTCCTGGCGCAGACGGATCCCACCGACTCCAAGGATTTCCCGGAACTCCCGGCCAAGCTCCGCCTCCGGAAGGTGGTCACCGAGCCATTCTTCCTGCGGTTCCAGGGCGTCAACGAAATCTCCGACGGCGTGTTCCAGTTCCAGTTGAACCTGCGGACGCTGGAGCGGACGTATTTTGTCAAGATCGGCGAAGCGGTGGAAGGCTTCACGGCGATCGAGTATCTCCCCGGCGCCTCCGCAGGCCCGACGCTGGTCATGCAGCAGGGCGAGAAGAAGATCAACCTGATCAAGGGCCAGGCCGTGCAGCAGGAGGAACTGATCGCCCAGTTGGTGTTCCTCCTGGACCGGACGCCCATGCGGGCGCGGGTCGGGGACATGATCACACTCAAGGGGCAGGAGTACAAAGTCGTTGACATCAAACGGAATAGCGTTGTAATACGCGACGTGAAGACGGACAAGGACACCGTGGTCCCGATGTTGACCGCCGCGGACATGGCGGCCGGTGGAGCCCCGGGCGGCTCGGGCTTGCCCGGGGCCGCGAATCCCCTGGGCGGTGAATGATTTTTTTAGCGCGGGCAGCGCCCGGCATTTGGAAACAGTACCATTGAAAAGCGATAATCGGAAACGACGCAAGGAGGAGTACTCCATGAGACTCGGCATCACGGCGTTGATACTGGCGGGGGTGTGCGGCGGGATGATGGTCACACCGGCGGCGGCGCAGGAGGCCGGCTCGCTGGAGGACTTGCTCAAGGATATCGAATCCGCCCCGGCCGAAACGGCCGCGCCCGCGGCCGAAGTGCCGGCCGTTGAAGCGCCCGCGGCCGAAGCGCCGATGGAAGAAGCCGCCCCGGTGGAGGCGGTGTTGGAAGAGGCCGTGACGGAAGAAGCCGCGCCCGCGGCGCTGGAACCCGTCGAAGCGGTCGCCGAGGACGTCGCGATCGAGGCCCCCGTGATGGAGGAGGCTGCCGCGGAGGCGCCGGCCGAGCCGCTGATGGAGGAGCCCGCGCCCGCGTTGCTGGAAGAAGCGGCCCCGATGGAAGAGCCCGCGGTCGCCGAGGAAAGCCTGGAAGCCGCGCCGGCGGAGGAGCCGCTGCTGGAGGCCGCGCCCGTCGAGGAGCCTGTCGTCGCGGAAGAGCCCGCGGTCCTGGAAGAGCCCGCCGTGGCCGAAGAACCGTCCGTTCTGGAAGAGCCCGCGGTCATCGAGGCCCCGGTCGTGGAAGAGCCCCCGGCGGAAGTGGTGGAAGAAGCGCCGGCCAGCATCTGGGAAGAAACCCCCGCGGCCGCGCCGGCGGAAGAGTCCCTCTTCGCCGAACCCGCCGTCGAGCCTGTTATGGAGGCGCCCGCCGCCCTGGAAGCCGCGGCCGAAGAGGCCGCTCCCGAGGAAGCCGCCGAAGCCGAACCGGAGAAGCCGGCCAAGAAAAAGGTCAGCGCCAAGGAAGCGCGCCAGATCGCCATGCAGGAGGAAGTGAAGCGCCAGGCGATGCAGGTCGACGGCGAGAAGAAACTGGACGCCGGCTACGCGGCCCTGCAGGGGCAGGACTACGTGGCGGCCGCCGCCGCCTTCGAAGAGGCCGTGAAAAACCTGCCCGAGCGGCCCCAGAACGTCGCGCTGATCGAGCGCGCCAAGTGGGGGCTGGCGGAATCGTATTACCAGGTGGCCAGCAGCCAGCTTCAGAAGGACGATCTCAAGTCCGCCCGCGAAAACGTGGAGAAGGCCTTGCGCGCGGTGCCGGAGCACCGGCCGGCCGATGCCCTGCTCAAGCGGATCGCCAAGGCGGAGGATATCGCCGCCCGGCCGAAGCCCCCGGCGGACCGGCCCGAGACCCTCAAGAAGCAGAAGACCGTCTCCGAACTGCTCGTGGAGGGGCGTCAGTTCTTCGACCTCGAAGACTACAATGCGGCCGAGCGGCTGTACGAGCAGGTGCTGCTGCAGGACGAGTACAACGTCGAGGCCATGCGCTACCTGCGCCGCATCGACGAGCGCCGTTACAAGCGGCGCACGACCGAGCGCAACGCCACCATCGCCGACATGATGCAGCAGGTGCGCGACGCGTGGAACCCGCCCGTCCGCGACGAGGCCGAGACCCCGGAGCGCCTGCTGGGCGGGGAAACGACGGTCGACAAGACCGCGACCCAGAAGTTGCAGGAAAAGCTCACCAAGATCATCATCCCCTCGTTTGAAGTGCGCGACGGGAACATCCATGACGTGGTCCGCAACCTGGATGAAATGGCCCGAGCCAACGACCCCGAGGGCTTCGGCGTCAACATCCTGCTGAACCTCAATGTCCCCGGCGCGGAGAGCGCCGCGCCCGCCCCGGTGCCGATGGCCGCCCCGGTCGCCCCGATGGGCGGCGGGGATGAATTCGACGATTTCTTCGCGGAGCCGGCCATGGCCGCCCCCGTGGCCGCGCCGACGCCCGGCGTCCGCACGATCACGTTGAGCCTGCGCCGCGTGTCCCTGCTCGACGCCATCAAGTACATCACCGACGTGGCCAACCTGAAGTACCGCATCGAGGACAACGTGGTCATCATCACGCCCGCCAACGTGGCGGTGGGCCGCGTGATCACCCGCCTGTATCCGGTGCAGCCCTCCATCCTCGACGTGATCGTGGAAAAACAAGAGACGGAGCCGGCCGAGCGCACCGGCGACTTCATCGCCATGGGCGGCGGCACGCAGTCGATGAAGCGCGGCGACGTGAAGGAGTTCTTCGAAAAGGCCGGCGTGCCGTTCCCCGCGGGAACGTCCATCACGTACAACCCCACCATCAGCCAGTTGATCGTGGCGAACACGGCGGAAAACCTGGACACCTTCGAGCGTATCCTCTCCCAGTTGAACGTGATCCCGACCCAGGTCGAGATCGAGGCGCGTTTTGTCGAGGTCAACCAGGATGACCTGGAGGAACTGGGCCTGCAGTGGATCCTGACGGACGACTGGGAAATCGCCCAGAATACGGCGAATGCCGCCCTGGCCGGCACCGAGCGCTTCCAGATCAACGCCGACGAGGCCGGCTTCACCAAGGGGAACCGCTTCTTCGCGTTCGACAACACCACCCTCGCCGTCAGCCCGGTCAGCCCCACGACGATCCGCGCCGACCAGCAGACCGCCATGGGCGGCATCCTGACGGCGGCCAGCGTGCTGACGAACCCCGAGTTGACGGTGATCCTGCAGGCGCTCTCGCAGAGCGGGCACTCGGACCTGCTGTCGGCCCCGCGCATCACCACGCGCAGCGGCGCGAACGCGCAGATCCAGGTCGTGAAGGAGATCATTTACCCGACGGAGTTCGAGGTGACCCAGCCCACGGTGCAGAGCCAGGGCGACCTGGTGACGCCGCCGGTGGTGACCCCGGGCGCCTTCCAGACCCGCGAAGTCGGCGTGATCCTGAACGTCACCCCGACGGTCGGGCCGGACGGGTGGACGATCGACCTGACCCTCGTGCCCGAGGTGGCCGAGCTGGTGGACTGGATCCAGTACGGGTCGCGCATCACGCTGCCCCAGAACCGGGTCAACCCCATCACGGGGCTCCTGGAAAGCGGCGATCCGCTGATCTACGCCTTCAACATCCCGCAGCCGATTTTCAGCAGCCGCAACGTGACCACGAGCCTGGTGATCTGGGACGGGCAGACGGTCGTCATGGGCGGGCTGATCCGCGAAGAGCTGATCACCTTCAAGGACAAGATTCCTTTCCTGGGCGACATCCCGATCATCGGCCGCCTGTTCCGTACCGAGGGGCAGAAGAGCCGGAAGACCAACCTGCTGATCTTCGTGACGGCGCGGCTGGTCAACCCGGCCGGCAAGCCCGTGCATAAGCCCGAGGACCGGACCCTGCCGGGCACCGGCATGACGGCCGCCGCGACCGATGCGGCCGCCACTCCTTGAGCGAAGGCCGGCGGAGCGCGACAGGCGAACCCGGGTCCGGGCGGCGCGGAGAGGCCCCTGTCTGATGTCAGGCAGGGGCGGGTGTGTATTCCTTAAACCATGTCCAATCCCGTACTTTTGCTGGTGGACGGCCTGGCCGCGGTCTACCGTGCCTTCCACGCCATTCCGGAGCTCACCGCCCGGGACGGGCGCCCGACCAATGCCCTCTTCGGTTTCATCCGGATGCAGCAGCAACTGGAGCAGCGGTGGGCGCCCACCCATGTCCTCGTCGCCTTCGACGGCGGCTTGCCGGAAGAGCGCATGGCGCGGCTCCCGACCTACAAGGCCCAGCGCCCGCCGATGCCGGAGCCGCTGCACCGTCAACTGGCGTTCATAGAGGACTATCTCGACGCGGCCCGGCGCGCCTGCCTGCGGCTTCCGGGGCAGGAGGCGGACGACGTCATCGCCACGGTGTCCGGGCGGGCGGTGGAGCGCGGCATGGAGGTGCTGATCGCGACGGGCGACAAGGATATGTACCAGTTGCTCGACGACCGAGTGGGGATGGTGCCGCTTTCCCGGTCCGAGGAGCGGATGGGGCCCGCCCAGGTGGTGGAGAAGACCGGCGTGCCGCCTGCCCTGGTGGTCGACTGGCTGGCCCTGACCGGCGACAGCGTGGACAACATCCCCGGCGTGCCGGGGGTGGGGCCGAAAACGGCCGCGAAGTGGCTCCAGCAGTTCGGCTCGCTGGACCGGTTGCTGGCCTGCCGGAATGAAATCGGGAACCCGCGCTTCCGGGCCGCCCTGGAGGAGGGGAGCGAGACGCTGGCCCGCAACCGCGAGTTGATGCGGCTGCGCCGCGACCTGCCCATTGCGCCGGAGTGGGAGGCGTGGAAGGCGGCGCCCCCGGACCCGGCCGTCCTGCTGCGCTTCTTCGAGAAAATGGACCTGGAATCCCTGGCGCGGCCCCTGCGTCCCGCCGCGCCGGCCGCCGGGCAGCAGGGGCTGCTCGATTTCGGGGCCGGGTGATCGCCGGATGAAACGGGGGCGGACCATCCTGGTGTGCCTGGCGCTGCTGGCGGTGTATACCGGCGGCCTCGGCATCCGGCGGGCGGTGTTCGACGCGCAGGTCCAAGCCCTGGGCGAGGCCCCGCGCTTCACGCTCGAGAGCGCCCTGTACTTCCGGCGCGTCGGGCAGGTCTTCCGCGACGGGCGCCTGCCGGCGCGGGACGCGGACCTGCAGTATCCCGAGGGCGTGGCGACGGCCGCGACGGACACCGTGGGCTCGGAATACGTCTACGCGGCCCTGGCCCGGCTTTTCCCTTCGTCCCTGCCGCTGGCGGACCGGTTGCGCTGGATCGAGACGGGCTGGTTCTGTCTGGGTGCGGTCTGGATGGCCCTCTGGATTCGCTGGCGCGCCGGCTCGTGGACCGGCGGCCTGGTCGCGGCCGGGTTCTATGCCGTGTCGCTCTCCAGCGTCATCCGCTCCACCGGCCAGGAGTTGCTGCACGAGAATTTCGCGCTGCCGTGGCTGATCGCCCACTTGGCCTTCGAGGCGCTGGCCTCGCGGGCCGGCACCCGCGCCGTCCGCTGGGCCGCCATCGTCCTGTCCGCCCTCGGCCTGGCTCTGGCCCTGGTGTCGTGGGACCTGGTGCAGTTCTACGTCCTTTTCTGGATGCTGGCCTCCGCGTTCCGCCTGCTCGGCGGCCGCCACGGCCCGGCGGGCCGCTGGGCCTGGGTGCAATGGGCCGTCGCCTATGCCGCGCTGGCGCTGGCCGGAGGATTGAATCCCTACCTCCGTGCCCACGGATTCCTGCAGTCTCCGGCCATGCTCCTCGGCCTGGGCCTTCTCCTCGCCGGCGTTTTCCGCCCGGCCTCCCTCCCGCCGCGTTCCGCCGCGTGCGCGACCGCGGGTCTGCTCGTGGCGCCGGTCGTCCTTGGCCTTCTCCTCGCGGGAACCTACCGCTCTTCGTACGGCCATTTCATGGACCTGCTCGCGGCGAAGCTGATCTACCTGAACCGCAAGCCGGCGGACCCGGCCTGGTTGAGCTTCGACGCCCGCATCCTCTGGGTGCCCGGGTTGAATTCCGCCTCCTGGCCCCTGGCCCGCGAGCTTTTTCCGATCATGCTGCCCTTGACTTTTCTGTCCGGCGCGGTACTCTTACTGAAGAAAGCATTTCGTCGGGATTCCAGTCTGGCTCGTCACGTTTTTTTCATTTCAATTTCATCGGCCGCGTTCGTATTTTTTGCCCGCTTCCACGTGTGGGTGGCCGTATGGGCGGCCGGGTGGCTGGGCCTCGCGGCGGCCTCCCTGCTGGAAGGACGCCGCGCGGCCCGGGGGCTGGTGATCCTGTGGCTCGCCGCGATGGGCGCCGAGGCGGCGCACACTCTGGAAAGGCCCGAACGCTGGGGCCGCGGCGGGGTCTATTACAAGGAAATGGGGGAATTGACGGAATGGCTGGGACGGCACGCGCGGCCCGAGCCGGTCCTGGCCAATTTCGGAATCAGCGCCTCGGTCCTCGCGTACGCGGAGTGCCCGGTGCTCCTGCATCCGAAGTTCGAGTCGGAAGCGGCCCGCGAGCGGGTGCGGCTGTACGGGGAAAAGCTGTTCCTGGGCACCGAGCGGGAATTGAGGGACTGGGCGGACGGGCTGGGGGCCCGCTACCTGGTCTACGGGCTCGGCGAATTCGCGTCCGTGGAGCCCGAGCGGCAGATGCGGTACCTCGTGAACGCCCTGAATCCCCCGGCGTACGCGGCGGCCCGACGGCTCGAGCATGAGCCCGGGCAGTGCCGCTGGTTCCGGATGGTCTGGGAGAACAGGAAGTACCGCGTGTTCCGCATCCTGACCCGGGCCGACGAGGGCGCGGCGCGGCGGTACGGGATCGAGGCCCTGGAGGCGTTGCAGCAGGGGGCATTGGATCGGGCCGAGGCGCGGGCGACCTCCGCGCTGCTCCTGGACGCCCGCGAGGAAACGGCGCAAGAGGTGCTGCGGCATGTCGGATCGCTTCGGCAACAAGGGTTTCGCGCGGGCGGGGAAGCCGCCCCGTAAGACGTCGGCCCCGCAAGTCATCGGGCTGACCGGCGGGCTGGCCTGCGGCAAGAGCGAGGTCGGCCGGATCCTCGCGCGCCTGGGCGCGGCCGTGCTCGACACGGACGAGGTCACGCGCGAGCTGCAGCGGCCGGGCCGCCCGGTCTTCCGGGCGATCGCGCGCCGGTTCGGCCGGGGCGTGCTGACGCCGGAAGGAGAGCTGGATCGCCGGGCGCTGGCCCGGCGGGTGTTCGCGGACCCCCGGGCGCGGCGCGCGCTGGAGGCCCTCGTGCACCCGGCGGTGTACGCCGAGGTCGAGCGATGGATCCGCGCCCGCCGGCGGGAGCGCCGGGCGGCCGCGGTGATCGTCCCGCTCCTGTACGAGACGGGACGGACGAAGGATTGGGATGCCGTGTGGTGCGTGACCGCGCCGAAACGGTCCGCGATGGCCCGCCTGAAGCGGCGCGGCCTGACGGCCGCGGAGGCGCAGGCGCGCTGGGCGGCCCAGTGGCCGCCGTCGGAAAAGGCGCGCCGCGCGGACGTGGTGATTCGAAACAACCGAAGCCTGGACGAACTCGAAAAAAAGGTCCGGGCCCTATGGAACAACAGGACGAGAGAGGAGCCGTAAGCCATGCCTGAACCCCGAGGACGATACCGCAGGACCAGAACCCCGCACGCCGGCAGCAGCCATGCGCCCGTGTCCGAGCCGCCGCTGCGCCGGCAGCACGAGCCCGCGCCGCCGATGCCCCCGCCGCCGCCCGCGCCGCCGGTGGCGAACGGCAACGTGGCGGAACCGGCCGCCGCCGCGAACGGCGCGCCGCCCCCGCCGCCCGTCCAGGGCGCCGGCCGCACGCTGCACCTCTTCGACCTCCAGGTTCAGTCCGTCCCCGACCTGCTCAAGATGGCCGACAGCTATGGGCTCCAGGACCTCGGCGCCCTCCGCAAGCACGAGCTGATCTTCGAGATCCTCAAGGCCAACGGCCGCCTCAACGGCGCCATGTATGGCCGCGGCGTGCTGGAAATCCTGCCCGACGGCTTCGGCTTCCTGCGCTCGCCGAACTACAACTACCTGCCGTGTCCCGAGGACATCTACGTCTCGCCCTCCCAGATCCGCCGTTTCGCCCTGCGCACCGGCGACCTGGTGGACGGCGAGATCCGCGCCCCGAAGGACAAGGAGCGCTTCTTCGCGCTCCTCAAGGTCGACCGCATCAACGAGACCGACCCGGAAGCCCAGCGGCACAAGGTCCCGTTCGAGAACCTGACGCCGCTCTTCCCGGACCGGCGCTTTGTGCTCGAGACGACGAAGGAGGAGGTCTCCATGCGGGTCCTGGATCTGCTGACCCCGATCGGCATGGGCCAGCGCGGCCTCATCGTCGCGCCGCCCCGGACCGGCAAGACCGTCCTGCTCCAGAAGATCGCGAACAGCATCACGGCCAACAATCCCAAGGCCAAGCTCATCGTCCTGCTGATCGACGAGCGGCCCGAGGAAGTGACGGACATGGAACGCAACACGAAGGCCGAGGTGTTGAGCTCCACGTTCGACGAGCCGCCCGAGCGGCACGTCCAGGTGGCCGAGATCGTCATCGAGATGGCCAAGCGCATGGTCGAGTGCGGCCGGGACGTGGTGATCCTGCTCGACAGCATCACCCGCCTCGCGCGCGCCTACAACACCCTGCAGCCGCACAGCGGGAAGATCCTCTCCGGTGGCGTGGACGCCAACGCCCTGCACAAGCCCAAGCGCTTCTTCGGCGCGGCCCGGAACATCGAGGGCGGCGGGAGCCTGACCATCGTGGCGACGGCCCTGGTGGACACGGGCAGCCGCATGGACGAGGTGATCTTCGAGGAGTTCAAGGGCACCGGCAACATGGAGCTGGGCCTGGACCGGCACCTCGTGGACAAGCGCATCTTCCCGGCCATCAACATCGAGAAGTCCGGGACGCGCAAGGAGGAGCTCCTGCTGCACCCGGACGAGCTGCAGAAGATATGGCTCATGCGCAAGGCGCTCAACGGCGTCCCGCCCGTCGAGGCCATGGAGTTGCTGGTCAACCGCCTGAAGAAGACCGGCAGCAACGCGGAGTTCCTCCTGACCGTGCAGGGGTAGCCGGATGAGCTTCGCGGGGGAGAGCGCGCCGGGTGCGTGGAGCCGTCCTTCGGGCCGGCACCTGCCCGCGGCCGCGGCGGCCGTGCTCCTTTCGCTGGCGGCGCACTGGGCGGCCTGGGAGCGCGCCCCCGCGTTGCCCATCGGCACCCTGGCGCGCGTGCGGGACGAGGTGCGCTTCCCCTCCCTGCGGTTGAACGAGGTGCGGCCGACGCCGACGGAGCCGCTCCAGCGGCCCGCCCGGTTCCGGCCCGAGGATCCGGGCCGACAGGCCGACCTGGCCGCGGAGACCGCGGACTGGGCCGAGCAGGTCCGCGAGGCGCTGCCCCCGTCGCCGGATCTCTCCGGGGTCAAGCTGGCCGGCGAATCGGCCGCCCTGGCGGAACCCGCGGCGCCCCCGGCCCGGGAACGCTGGGAGCCCCGCCAGGAAATCCTCCAGGTCGAGGAACAGCTGTACGCCGAGGAGATCAGCGCCCTGCCGCGGCGCTATGCGCCCGCCGCGCCCCGGGTCGCGCGTGCGCCGGATATCGTCGCACCCGCGCCCGCGGAGTGGGCGGCCTCCGCCGCCGCCGACGCCGCGCCGGCTGCGGGATCCGGCGGGACCGGGGACTGGCTGCGCCAGCTCCCGGATCCGGCCCTGGCGCCGGCCGCGGATCTGCCGCCGGGTCCCGGCCTCCCGGCCGCCGTCACGGAGGAGTCCGCCTTGATGGACGAGAAGCTCCCCGAGGTGACGGAGCTCAAGCCGGTGGAGCGGATGCTCGCCATCGAGGTCCGGACCTTCCAGCCGCCGGACGAGCCGGAGTCCGGTTTCTTCGAGCTGCGCATCCGGCGCGAGGGGGAGACCCTGCTGCCCGTGCTGCCGAAGGACGTCCTGCTGATCCAGGACTGCTCCGAGAGCATGACCCAGGCCAAGCTCAACCATTGCAAGGAAGGACTGCAGCGGTGGGTCGCGCAGGTGGATCCGGCCGACCGGTTCGACCTGCTCTCCTTCCGCGATACCACCGAGCGCCTGTTCGGAACCTGGACGCCGCTCACGACGGTCAACCGGTCCATCGCGGCCGGGTACATCGAGCGGCTCGTGGCGCGCGGGCGGACCGACGTGTACGCGTCGCTCGAGCAAGTCCTGGCGCTGGAGAAGGACGCCGCGCGGCCCGTCGTCGCGGTCCTCGTCACGGACGGGCGTCCGACGATGGGCATGGTGGACAGCTCGGACATCATCGAGGCCTTCACGCGGGCCAGCGCGGGCTCGGTGTCGATGTTCTGCGTGGGCGGAGGCGCCCGGGTGAACCGGTTCCTGCTGGACCTGCTGGGCTACAAGAACCGGGGCGATTCGCTCGTGGTCGAGGACAGCCGGAACATCCCCGACGCCGTGCAGGAGCTGGCGCGCCAGGTCAGCCGGCCCGTGCTGACCGACCTCTCGTACCGGTTTTCCGGCGTGCCCGAGGAGGACGTCTTTCCGCGGACCCTGACGCACCTGTACTTGGACCGCCCGCTTGTGATTTACGGCCGTTACCCCGCGGGCACCCCGCGCGTGGTGTTCCAGATCGTCGGGCAGGCCCGGGGGCAGCGGGCGGACCTGGTCTTCGAGTGGGACTGGACCCAAGTGCAGCCCGGGGACGAGTCCCTTCGCACCACATGGGCCTGGCAGCGGATCTACCACCTCATCGGCGAACACGTCCGCGAACCGAGCCAGGAGACCTTGAACGCGATCCACGCCCTGGCCAACCGCTACGGCCTGATCGTCCCGTACGGCACGGACATTCCGACGCGCTGACCCGTCAGCTCGTGAGGTCCGGCGACGCGCCCAGCACCGCGGCCTCGGCGTGTTCCTCCGGCATGCGCTCCATGGCCAGCAGGTCGCCGCCGACGCTCGACGCGCCGCCGTCCACGTGGAGGACCTGGCCCGTGATCTTCCTGGCGTAGGGGCCCAGCAGGAACAGGGCCGCGTGGGCGACCTCGGTCTTGTCCTCGATCGTGTCCCACGGCAGCGGGCTGACCTTGCGCCAGATGCGCGCGAGGTAGGCGAAGTGCGGGATCGCCTTCGCCGCCTTCGTGGTCAGCGGGCCGGCGGAGATGGCGTTGACGCGGATCAGGTCGCGCCCGTGCCGGCGGGCCAGCCCGCGCACGACGGCCTCGAGCGCCGCCTTGTTCACGCCCATCCAGTTGTAATAGGGGAAGGCCAGCCGCGACTCGAAGGTCATGGCCACGATCGAGCCGCCGTCGGGCATGTGCGGGTGCGCGTGGCGCGCCACGGTGGCGAGCGAGACGCAGCTGATGTGGAACGCGGTCTTCAGGTCGTCGTACGCAGCCGTGTGGAAGTCCGCGCCGAGGCAGGTCTTCGGGTTGGCGTAGGCGATGGAGTGGACCACGCCGGCAATCGGCCCGGTGCGTTCGAACAGCCCGGCGACCTGGCCGTCGTCCAGCACGTCGCAGAACTCGAAGCGCAGCGCGCTCTTCTCCGCTTCCGGCAGCTTGTCGCTGCGGTCGAGGAAGATCTTTTTCAGCCGCTCGTTCTGCACGGTGTAGATGACCTTCCCGCCCCAGCGTTCGATCCCCTTGCCGATGGCGTAGGCAATGGAGTCCGCGTCCAGCAGTCCCATCACGACGTAAGTGGCGCCCGGTTGAATCATGGCTAGTTCCTCCGCTTGCTCCAAAGGAAGCATAACCTACCGCACTTGGCGGAAAAAGCAAAAGGCCACCGCGCGGTTGATTCCGGCGGCGTCCCGGGTCCATAATACAAGCTCATTTGGAGGAGGGGGCATGGCGGACAGGAAACCGGCGGGCATCAAGAGCGCATACGAACTGGCCCTGGAGCGGATGGCGGGGCGGGGGGAGACCCCGTCTGCGCTCACTCCGGAGCAGAAGAAGGCCCTGGCCGAGGTCGACGCGCAGGTCCGCGCCAAGGTGGCCGAGGTGGAGATCCTGATGGACGGCCAGATCGCCGAGGCCCTGGCCCGGCCGGACCCCGAGGAGGCGCGGAAGCTGGCGGAGCAGCGGCAGGCCGAGATCCGGCGCCTCCGCGAACGCGGCGAACGGGACAAGGACGCGATCCGGCGGGGATGAGGGGCTCATCTTCCCTTTGCGCATCGTTGCATTTTGCGGCGGACCTTCTAGTATTCGCCGCGGGGCGGGCTGGGCCCGCGGGGAACGACAACAGGAGAATGCGGAATGAAGCCGGATGCGCTCACGCGCTGGACGTCCGAGGATTCGGCGGAGCTGTACGGGGTGCGGAACTGGGGGGCCGGGTACTTCGACATCGCCGAGAACGGCGAGGTGATCGTGCGCCCGCGCGGCCGGGGCGGCGAGGTCAGCATCAGCCTGATGGAGATCGTCTCGGGCCTGAAGGCCCGCGGGCTGGGCATGCCGGTGCTCCTGCGGTTCGGGGACATCCTGGCGTCCCGCGTCGCCCAGATCAACGCCAGCTTCGCCAAGGCGATGGCGGATGCCGGGTACGGCGGCGGGTACCGCGGCGTGTACCCGATCAAGGTCAACCAGCAGCAGCAGGTGGTCGAGGACGTGGTCGCGTTCGGCCGCCCCTTCCACCACGGGCTCGAGGCCGGCAGCAAGGCGGAACTGATCGCGGCGCTGGCCTACATGAGCGATCCCGAAGCGTTCATCGTCTGCAACGGCTACAAGGACGAGGAGTTCGTCGAGCTGGCCCTGCACGCGCTGAAGATGGGCCTCCAGACCATGATCGTCCTCGAGATGGCCAGCGAGCTGCCCCTGGTCCTGGAGCGGGCGCGGGCGATCGGCGTGCGGCCGCGGCTCGGCGTGCGCGTGAAGCTCGCGGCGCGCGGCGGCGGCCATTGGACGGATTCCGGCGGCGACCGGAGCATGTTCGGCCTCAACGCTTCGCAGATCATCGACGTCGTGGACCGGCTGCGGACCGAGAACGCGCTGGACTGCCTGCACATGCTGCACTACCACATCGGCTCGCAGATCCCGAACATCCGCAGCGTCCGGGCGGCCGCCTCGGAGGCTTGCCGGTTCTACGTGGACCTGGTGAAGGAAGGCGCGAAGATGGGCGTGCTGAACGTCGGCGGCGGCCTGGCGGTCGACTACGACGGATCCCACACGAACTTCTCGAGCAGCAGCAACTACGCGATGGACGAGTACGCGGCGGACATCGTGGAGGTGGTCATGAAGGCCTGCGACGCCGCGCAGGTGCAGCACCCCGTGCTTGTCAGCGAGTCCGGCCGGGCGACGGTGGCCCACCATTCCGTCCTGCTGTTCAACGTGCTGGAAGCCACGCGGTTCGAGAGCCACGGGCTGCCCGACGGGCTTCCGCCGGACGCCCCCGAGCCCCTGCGCCAGCTCATGGACGTCAGCGCCTCGCTCACGTCCAAGAACGTTCAGGAATGCTACCACGACGCCGTGTACTACCGGGACGAGACGCGCGCCCTGCACGAGGTCGGCTCGGTTTCCCTCCGCTACCGCGCGCTCGCGGAGCGCATCTTCTGGAGCATCGTCACGCGGATCGCCGCGGAGATCCGGGACCGCAAGTACGTGCCCGACGAGTTGAGCGGCCTCGAGGTCGCCATCGCGGACGTGTACTACGGGAACTTCAGCGTGTTCCAGTCGCTGCCCGACGTCTGGGCCATCGACCAGCTCTTTCCCGTCATGCCGGTGCACCGCCTCAAGGAGGCGCCGACCCGGCAGGCGACGATCTCGGACATCACCTGCGACTGCGACGGCAAGATCGACCGGTTCATCGACCTGCATGACGTGCGCCAGACGCTGCCGGCGCACGAGCTCAACGACACCGGCGAGTACTACATGGGCGTTTTCCTCATCGGTGCGTACCAGGAGACGCTCGGCGACCTGCACAACCTGCTGGGCGACACGAACGTGGTCAACCTTCGCATCGGCGACGGCGGCGCGGTGGAGTACGCGCACGAGATCGCGGGCGACACGGTGGCCGACGTGCTCTCGTACGTCGAGTACAACCCGCAGGAGATGCTCGACCGCGTGCGGAAGAATGCCGAGCAGGCCGTCCGGTCCGGCCGCATCACGGTGGAGGAGCGGCGCCAGTTGGTGGAAGCCTACGAGACCGGGCTGCGCGGGTACACGTATTTCGAGAAGTAATACCACGTGCGGGTGAGAGGCGATACGAACGGCGTCGCAGAGCTCCGCCCTCCAGTGGCAGGAATCATGGAGGGGCGAGCTCCTGCGAGCCCGAAATCTGCCCGCCTTCACCCGGATTCGGTGTCAGTCCTTCTTCCGGCGGAAGCGGATATCCCGCTCCATTGTTTCCAGTTCCTTGCCGTCCTGCAGGAGCTGGCTCTTCAGCGTCCAGATCACGCCCGGGCGCAGGCGCGCGGTGGGGATCATGATCTCGGTCAGCTTGCGCGCCTCGCGCGGCGCCAGGTCGAATTTCTCTTCTCCCTCGCCCAGAATCCGGCCGGCCTTGTCCGACAGGCGCCAGCGCTCGGAAAAACCTTTCAGCGGCTCCGCCGACAGGGACCGCGCCCACAGCGACGCCTGCAGCAGGTCGCCGGCCATCGGGGTCAGCGAGTCCGTTTCGAACCACCAGTACGTGCCCGGCAGCTTGCGCGAGAGCGAGCGAATGGCCTTGCGATGGAGCGTGCGCCGGTACTCCGTGCTCCGGCATTCGGACTTCGTCCGCAGCCCGGCGCGCGCCGCGGGATCGGACTGGAAGGCCCTCCACAATACGCTGCGCTCCAGGGAGTTGGCCATGGCCAGGAACAGGCGTGCCTGGTGGTCCGTCGAGTAGTAGCGCGCCCGCTCGCCCGTCCGCCAGTTGATGTGGTCGCAGAACCCGACGGAGGATTTGCGCAGTCCGCGCGTCGGGGGCAGCAGGGCCCCCATCTGTTCCAGCGCCTCGAAATTACGGAACACCTCCCGCGGGAAAAACGGCATCGCCTGCGCCGACACGTAAGGGTGGATCACGGGGAACGTCGGGGCCTCCGTGGGAGGGATCTTGGCGGCCGGATCCCAGCCCCACGCGGGAGCGCCGATGTTGAGGGCGTGCTCGATCTGGCGCCACGCGGCCAGCATGTCCGACTGGCCGAAGCACGTTCCCCGGGGATCGAGAAAGACACTGCCGTGCACCGGGCGGAGCGGCGTGGAGGAAATCTCGCCCGGGGCCGGCCACGTCGAGGGGGGCACCGCGCCGGAGGCGAGCATCAGGAAGTGCGCCAGGCGCAGGCCGTCGTCCGAGCGCGGCTCCGCCGGCTCCCGCGCCGACCTTCTGAAGATGTCGAATCGGCGGTAGAGGCGCCCCGTTTCCCGGTCGTAGAACGCGGCCCACGGGATGGCGTCCAGGAATTCCGTGCAGCGTCTCGCGAGCCGCGGATAGGTGGCGCGCACGACCATCAGGCCCGCGGGCAGGTTGGCATACGAGGCCAGTTCGCCGTCACCGGGGATCGGCTTGCGGTCCTCGCCGTCGGCGGGCAGCGTGTCCGGGTAGATGCGGTTCCAGTGCGGCAGGGTGTCGAGGCTCGAGAGGATGCGCTCGATCCGCCGAACGGCTTCGTCTTCCCCGATGTACTCCAGCCGCTGGGCGACGCACAGGGCGGCCAGGTAGAGGCCGATGGTGGACGACGTGGTCCGGCCGCGGGACAGCGTGGATTCGTAGGGCAGCCCGCTTGCCTCCGAGCACATTTCGTCCAGGCCGGCCCAGGTGTTCTGCATGAGCGTTTGCAGGCGGCGGCGCTCGTTGCGCGTGAGGTTGTCGGGCCACGACGCGGCCGGAGCCCAGGCGGCGGCGAACAGGACGGCCCCGACGGCCGCGATCAAATGCTTCTTCACCATGCGCTCCTCTCGACAAGCGAACAGGTATACCATAACGGGCCCGGGGCCGGGGTCAATCCCGCATTCATGCGGGCCCCTGCGGGATTGCGCGCCGGTTCCCGTTGGGTCAGGATAGCGCCATGTCCGAACATTACCATATGGTCGGCGTCGCCGGCGTCGGCATGAGCGCGCTGGCGCAGGCCCTGCTGGCGCGCGGATGCCGCGTGTCGGGTTCCGACCGGTTCCTGGACCAGGGCCGGCCGACGGACACGCTGGAAGTCCTGCGGGCCGCCGGCGTGGAACTGACGCCGCAGGATGGTTCGGGCGTGCGCGCGGACACCGCCGGCGTGATCGTCAGCACGGCCATCGAACCGGACAACCCGGACCTGGAGGCGGCCCGCGCGAAGGGCCGGCCGGTCCTGCACCGGGCCGAGATGCTGGCGCGCCTGGTGCGCGGCCGGCGCCTGCTGGCCGTGGCCGGCACGTCCGGAAAGACCACGGTGACCGGCCTCCTGGGCTGGCTGCTGGATTGGTGCGGCCGGCGGCCGACCGTCGTCAACGGCGGCGCGGTGCTGAATTGGAAGGGGCCCGGAGCCCTCGGCAATTTCCGGAACGGGCGCGATGACCTCTGGGTGATCGAGGCGGACGAAAGCGACCGGTCGTTCCTGCAATTCGAGCCGGAGTGGGCGATCGTCACCAACATCTCGCGCGACCATTTTGAGCTCCGGGAGACCGAGGACCTGTTCCGCGAGTTCGCGCGCCGGGCGCGGGAGGGGGTCGTCTGCGGCCGCGGCGTCGCCGGCCGGCTGCGCCGCGGCCCCGGGGATGCGTTCCCCGCGATGCTCTTCGAAGAGCAACTCGAACCGGCCGCGGACGGGTTCGTGCGGGAGGGGGTCCATTTCCGCGTGCCGCTGCCCGGCCGGCACAATATCGAGAATGCCTGGCTGGCCGTGCTTCTCGCCCGGCATCTCGGCGTTCACGCCGTCCCCCTGCGCGATGCTCTCCTCGCGTTCCGCGGCATCGAGCGCCGACTGGAGCGGGTGGGGGAGGCGGGCGGGGTCGCGGTGGTGGACGACTACGCCCACAACCCGGCCAAGATTTCCGCGGCCTGGACCACGATGGCGGGAGGGGGCGGCCGGGTCCTCGGCGTGTGGCGGCCGCACGGTTTCGGCCCGCTCGCGGCGATGATGCCGGAGCTGGAGGCGGCGTGGCTCCGCGTGATGCGCCCCGCGGACCGCCTATTCCTCCTGCCCGTTTTCTACGCGGGCGGAACGGCCCGCGCGGCGGCGGACTCCGGGGATCTTGCCCGGCGCCTGCAGGAGGGCGGCCGGGCGGCCACCGCCGTGGCCTCATACGAGGATCTCGAGCAGGAACTCCGGGCGGCCGCGCGGCCGGGGGACACGATTCTCGTCATGGGCGCGCGCGACCCGGAATTGCCGCGCTTCGCGCGGCGGATGGTCGAGGGCCTCAAGACCGCGACGCCTCGGGACGGCGGCGCAGCGCCAGGTTCAGGATGTGGTTGATCAGGGCCGGGTATTCCATGCCGGCCTGCCCCGCCGCCATCGGCAGTTCGGCGTCGCGCGAGATGTCCGGGTTCGGGTTGGCCTCGAGGAAGACGATCTCACCCGCCGGCGTCAGCCGCAGGTCGACGCGCCCGTAGTCGCGCAGCTTCAGCAACTCGAACACGCGCCGGCTGAAGCGGGCGATCCGCCGCATCGTGGCGGCGTCCAGCTCGGCCGGCTGGTAGCGGATGTCCCATTTTTTCCTGTAGGCCGGATCCCATTTGACCTTCGCCGTGGCGATCGGCGGTCCGCCTTCGTTTGCCTTCCCAAAGAGCAACTCCCAGGGGGGGAAGGCGTGCCGCTTGAGGTTGCCGAGCACCCCGACGTAGAGTTCCCGGCCCTCGATGTACTCCTCGCAGATCGCCGGCTGCTGCCGCCCCTCGTGGATCATGCGGACGCGTTCCTGCAATTCGGCCGGCGTGTTCACCACCGAGGCCAGGGAGATGCCGTCCGAGCCGTCCTCGAACATGGGCTTGACGATGACGGGGAACCGGAGGCGGCTCGGCGGCTTGTGCCGCCCGACCGGCACCTCGTCGAAACGCGGCACGCGGATGCGGTGATAGCCCAGGATCCGCTTGCCGGCGGCCTTGTCCCGGCACAGCCATAGTCCCGCGGGGCCCGTGCCCGTGTACGGGAGGTGGAGCAGTTCCAGCACGGCGGCGACGTTCAGGTCCTTGCGCCGGTCGCCCTCGAAGCGCTCGGTGAGGTTGAAGACAAGGTCCGCCCCGGCGGCCTGCAGCGCCTGCATCGTCTGCAGGACGTCGGGGCCGAAGGCAAGGGCGACGACCTCGTGCCCCAGCCCGCGCACGGCCGCGGCGACGTGGCATTCCATCTCGCCGCGCGCCGCCTCCGTCCGCCCCTCGAACTGCGGGTCGTCGGGCCGGACGGCTTCGAGGTCCACCAGCAGCAGGATTTTCATGCGCGCCTTCTCGGCCCATTCAATTCTATTTATGTCCGGGGCGCAAGGGGTTAAAAGCGGTCCGCGTTCTGCATTTGAACATCGGGCCGCGAAGACTATAATGCCCGCGTTTTTCCAGGCCCGGCGCCGGGGCGGCGCGGGGACGGGGACCCGAAAGGCCCGATATGAACAGAACGAAATTTTACGTCACGACGCCGATTTATTACGTCAACGACGAGCCGCACATCGGCCACGCGTACACCACGATCCTGGCCGATGTGCTCGCGCAGTACCACCGGCTGCTCAAGGTGCCGACGCATTTCCTGACCGGCTCGGACGAGCACGGCCAGAAGGTCCAGAAGGCCGCGCAGGCCGCCGGCATCACACCGCAGGAGCAGGCCGACCGGACCGTGGTCCGCTTCCAGCTCCTGTGGAAGAAGCTCCATATCACGAACGACGACTTCATCCGCACCACGGAGGAGCGCCACAAGAAAGTCGTGCAGCAGATCCTGCAGAACCTCTACGACCGCGGCGAGATCTACCGCGCCGAGTACGACGGCTGGTACTGCGTGCCCTGCGAGCGGTTCTTCACCGAGAAGGACCTGGCGGACGGCAAGTGCCCCGAATGCGGCAGGCCGGTCGAGAAACTCACCGAGGCGAACTATTTCTTCCGTATGGGCAAGTACCAGGAATGGCTCGTCCGCTACATCGAGGAGAACCCGAAGTTCATCCAGCCGGACTCCCGGCGCAACGAGACGCTCGGGTTTCTGCGCAAGCCGCTCAACGACCTGTGCATCTCCCGGCCGAAGAGCCGGATGGGGTGGGGCATCGACCTGCCGTTCGATTCCGAGTACGTGACCTACGTCTGGTTCGACGCGCTGGTCAACTACATCAGCGCCGTGGGCTACCGGGCGGACGACGAGGCCTTCCGGAAGTGGTGGCCCGCGAGCTACCACCTGGTCGGCAAGGACATCCTCACGACGCACACCGTGTACTGGCCGACAATGCTCAAGGCCATGGACCTGCCGATGCCCGAGACCGTGTTCGCGCACGGCTGGTGGCTCTCCGGCGAGGACAAGATGAGCAAGTCGCTGGGCAATGTCGTCAAGCCGATGGACATGATCGAGCGGGTGGGCGTGGACGCGTTCCGCTATTTCTTGATCGCGGAGATGGTGCTCGGGCAGGACGCGTCGTTCACGGAGGACTCGTTCACGCGCCGGTACAACGCCGATCTCGCGAACGACCTCGGCAATCTCCTGAACCGCGTGCTCGCGATGATCGGCAAGTATTGCGAGGGCAAAATGCCCGAGCCGTCCGCGGCGGCGCTGGAGGAGCCCGATGCCAAGGCGCTCTGGGAGAAGGTGCAGGCCTCCGTGAAGGGCATGGAGGCCGCGCTCGAGCAGATGAAGCTCAACGAGGGCGTCGGCCAGGTGATCGCCGCCGTGCGCGAAGTCAACCGCTACCTCGAGCTGCGCCAGCCTTGGACGCTGGCCAAGGCGGAGGATCCGGTGCCGCTGCGGAACTGCCTGTATACCGCGTCCGAGGCCCTGCGGGTGCTCGGCGGGCTGCTCTATCCCGTCATGCCCGGGAAAATGGCCGAGTTGAGGAAAGCCCTGGGCATGGCTCGCCCCAAGCCGGACATCCGCCGTTTCGGGACGTGGGGCGTTTTGAAACCGGGCGTGCCCGTGCGCGCGCCGGGAGCGCTGTTCCCGCGTCTGGTCGATGAAAAAGAGAAGGTCGCGGAGCAGCAGATCGAACTGATTCCCGCCGCGCCGGCGGCGCCCGAGGCGCCGAAAGTCGCCGCGCCGCCGTCCGCCGCGGAGAAGCCGTCGGCGGTCGAGGGGCTGATCGAGTACGAGGACTTCGCGAAGATCCAGCTCCGCACGGCGAAGATTCTCCAGGCCTTCAAGATCCAGGGCGCGACGAAGCTGCTGCGGCTCGAGGTGCTGATGGGCGAGGAGCGGCGGCAGATCGTCGCCGGCATCGCGCTGCACTACGATCCGGAGAAGCTGATCGGCAAGACCATCGTCATGGTGGCCAACCTGAAGCCCGCCGTCATCCGCGGCATCGAGTCGCAGGGCATGCTGCTCGCCGCGACCAGGGGCGAGCGGATGCGCCTCGTCACCGTGGACGGCGACCAGGCCAGCGGCGCCGTGGTGAAGTAGGCTGGAGGCGCCGAGCCCCCGCGGCGTCTATTTGAACTTCCCGTCCTTCTGGAAGACCTTTCCGTCCACGTGGAGCGCGCCGCCGCGGCGCAGGTCCTTGATCATATCCCAGTGCAGGGCCGAGCGGTTGCGGCCGCCGGTCTCCTTGTACGAGCGGCCGAGGGCAAGGTGGATCGTGCCGCCGATCTTCTCGTCGAAGAGGATGTTCTTGATGAAGCGGTCGATCCCGTAGTTGGTGCCGATGCCGAGTTCGCCGAGCCGGCGCGCGCCGGGGTCCATGTCCAGCATCGCGTGCAGGAACTTCTCGTTCTTCGTCGCCGAGGCCTCGACGACGAGCCCCTTGCGGAAGACGAGGCGAACGCCGTCCACCTCGCGGCCCGCGTGGCAGATGGGATAGTCGAAGCGGATGTGGCCCTCGGCGGAATCTTCGCCCGGCCCGGTGAAGACCTCGCCCGACGGCATGTTGTGGTGGCCGTCGGAGTTGATGAACACACGGCCCGCCACGGAGAGTGTCAGGTCGGTATCCGGTCCGACGATGCGCACCGTGCGCGCTCCGCGCAGTTGGCGTACGAGGGATTCCTGGCGGCGCGAGAGCGCGCGCCACGCGCCGATGGGATCGCGCCGATCCGCGAACGTGGCGGCGTACACGAAGTCCTCGAAGTCGGAGAGGCTCATGTCCGCGTCCTGTGCGTAGGCCTGGGTGGGGAAGAGGGTGAGGCACCATTTCTTCTTCATCATGAGTTCGCGCAGCGGCCCCGTGGCGCGGGAGACGCGGGCCTGTTTCCGGGGATCGACGCCGGAGAGCGCGCGCGTGTTGGGGTCCGATTCGATGCGGATGGATCCGTCGAGGTGGCGGACCACGGCCCTCTGGAGGGGGTGGGGTGTGTCGAAGTGGTGGGCTTTCCCATGGCGGTAGAAAATTTCGGTGGTCTCGGCCGGGTTCATGCGCGCGAACGGATAGGCGCCGGCGCGCAGGAGTTCCTCGTACACGGCCAGCACGAGGGGCGCGGCCTCGGGGGTGGCATCGAGCGTAATCAGCTCGCGGGGGCGGGCATTTACGCTGTAGCGGACGAGGATTCGGGCGAGGTGGGCGACGCGGATATCCTTTGTCACGGGTGGGCTCCTTTTCTTGAAAATGCGGTTCATGGGTAGCCTTAGTGGGGACATAGTACAATAACTTTCTAATTCTTTCCCACGCGGAATCGAAACAACCGTAAAATCAACAGGTTCCGAATCGGGATGTTTTGTTAAAAAAGTGTTGACGGAGGGTGGGTCAAAGTGGTTTAAAGTGTGCCTGGAGGCAAGTGCTGTGGAGAGTGAAGACATAGGGCGGTCTGACGAGATGCTGGGCAAAGGCGTCTTCGTCAATACCTATACCCATTACCTTGACTCGAAGCGGCGGTTGACCATCCCTGCAGTTTGGCGCGAGTTGGTGGGCGTACCGAGGCGGCTGTTTGTTCTCCAAGGTGTCAACGACCAGTGCCTGTGCGTTTACCCCGCCCGTGAGTTGATTCGCCGCATGGAAAGACTCCGCAATCTGTCCATTGCCGACGAACAAGGCAGACAATTCGCCCGGGCGCTCGCCTCTCGCGCTGAACTGGTTCCCTGGGACTCCCAGGGACGCATTCGTATCAAGGATGACTTGATGGCTTTTGCCGGTATCGAGAACGAGGTGGTGATGGCCGGCACGTTCGACGTGTTCGAATTATGGAGCCCGGAACGATGGAAAGAGAAGACAGGACCCAGCGACCCGGTGCGGATGCGCGAGGCCGCCCGCTACGTCGGTTTCTAGAAACCCTCGGCGCCCGCCCCGGAAAGTCCGCTCGTCCTCCGGCGTGGTGGAGCGAGACCGGCGCGGCGTCCGCGTCGCGCGAACGCCAGGCGGAGTTCTGGGAAGCGCCGGCCGCGACCACGGCGGTCGTGGAGCGCGAGCCCGCGACCGAGCCCCCGGCGGCGCCGGTGTCGCTGCACATCGGGGTCGTGGAAAGCAGTCAGACGATTTTGACCGGCCGCGTTCCGGAGAAAGGCAAGATCATGAGTCCGCTCGGCATCGCGAAATACTTGAGGCTGGGGGGTTCGGTGTACGACGGGCGCGACGAGGGTCGATGGCTCGCGCTGCCCGCGCGGAAGAAGGCGGTGCCGTTCCAGTTGATGCGGAACGTGGCCGTGGCCGCCGACGACCGGCGGGCCTGGCTCTCCTCGGAGCGGATCGGGTCGCGCCGGTCCGACGGCCTGTAGGCGGAGGCGGCATGCACGTGCCCGTCCTGCTGCGGGAGACCCTCGAGGCGATGGGGATCCGGGCGGGGGGCACGTACATCGAC
>JAGNIJ010000018.1 GCA_018001225.1 Kiritimatiellia bacterium
GCCCAGGCCGGAACCCCCGCCCCCGCCCCCGGATCGATTGTCCGTGCCGGGCGGCAGACCGCGCGGGCCCTTGGCGACGTTCGCGCTGAACGTGGCGTCGCGAACCGTGGTGACGCCACCCGTGGCATAGATCGCTCCTCCCCATCCCCCCGCGGCGCCGTCGGCGCCGAGGGAGCGGTTGTTTACGAAAACGCAGTTGGAAAACGTGATGTCCCCGCCCGCCTGGTACAAGGCGCCTCCGTTCGAGCCGCTCGCCAGGCCGTTGCTGAACGTCAGCCCGCTGACGCTCGCCGTGACGCCGTTGGCCGTGAAGATCCGGTTTGCGCCGTTTCCACTAATCGTGATCGAGGCTGGCCCGGGCCCCTCGAGGGCTATGCCGTCTGGGATCGTGAGCGGGCCGTTGGTGAGAACAAGGGTGCCTTCCAATCCCTCGTTGAACTGAATCGTGTCGCCCGGAACGGCCAGTTGAAGCCGTCCGCGGAGCGAATCCGGACCCCCGTCGTCCAGGTTCATCACCGTGCCGCGGGGCACTACCGGCTCGTAACAGAGAAAAGTGCTGCCGGCCTTCTGGCTCATGTAGCATGCCCAGACCCAGTTGGAAGACCGAGCCGTGCCGCTCAAGTTCAATTCGTCGATACCCCCCAAATACCACTCGGCCTCCGGCTCGGTGCATCCGATGTAGGCCTTGGCGGTCCCCGCCGTGTCGAGGGCCCCCACGTTGTTCGAAATGCCGATCTGCACGCCGTCGCTGTACAACCGTTTCGCCGTCCCGTCGTATACCCCGGTCACCAGATGCCACCCATCCGTGTAGTTCGCCGCCGAGATGGACACGTCCAATTCGTTGTAAACACCCGCGATATGAAGGCCGAAAGAAACGATGGTCCCAAACTCCTGAAACGCCAGGATGTGCCGCGCCGACAAATCCTCCTTGCGGTAAATGTTCCTGTAGCGCTGCGTCGTCAGGCCGCCGGATTTCACCCATGCGCTGATCGTGATGGTGGAAGACGGTTTCAGCGCCGTGCTGTGATTCTTCGCGATCCGGGAATTGGTCCCGTTGAACCAGCCGACGTTTCCGATGTTGTCCGCCGCAAACACGACATTGGAAACGTTCCCCCCCAACCGGTTGGTGGAAGAATCGGCGCCGCTCCCCATATGCAACACCAGGCGATAATCCGCGTTCCAAACGGCGCCGTTGGTCGTGTAGGCGGGTGCGTTGGTCTCCGCGGGATCTCCCCAGCAGGCCCTGATGTAATCGTTACTGCCCGACAACAGCGGCATCCTGACCCAGATCATCGAATCGCCGTTCGTATTCCACGTCTCGATCTCGTACGCCAGCTCATTGGTCTCTGCGGCGTCGTACACGCGCAGGTCCGCGCCGTTGGTGGTGATGAACTGCGAATACAGGAAGTTCGTCCGGCCCTCGTTGAACACGACCAGCAGCGGGAAGTTGGTCAGGACTGCCGGCTTGTCGTACCCGGCGACACGGATCGCCATGGACTGCTTCACGGCCTGTGCCGGAGGCCCCGCCGTGCCGACGATCAACAGCATCGTGAGGAGGCGCGGCGAAGTGAAACGGAGAGCCCGATGAGGTGTCTTCATGGAACGGAGCCTCCTTGCTCCGCGCATTCCGCGATGAACTGCCGTGCGAAATGGCATGCGGCCTGTGCGGCTTCCTATGGGAGAAGTATGAGGGCCAGCGAAGGAGTGATCAAGAAGGAAAAGGGCGATCCCGAGTCGCGCTACTCCACGACGATGCGCACCCGGTCGCTCTGGCCCAGGGCGTTGCAGCAGACGAGCTGGTGGGCGCCGCGTTCGATCGGCCAGAACAGCCCGCCGCCCTGCCCGTAATAGCGGTTGTCGATGAACCAGTGCAGGTCGCCTGACGCCGTTCCCCCGCCCGCCCGCAGGGCGATCTGCTGGCGGTCGCCCGACCAGTGATCGAGCATCCGGAACACCGTTCCGGCCGCGGGCGAGGTGATCCGCAACGCGTCCGGCGCGTCGCGCGTGCGCCCGGCGGCCGCCATGGCGGGAGCGGCTGCCGACCGGCCGTGCATGGGACATGGCGTGAACAGCGAGGCGCCGGCAATATACCAGTCTTCGACGGCCTGTTCGCACTGCGAACCCGACGGGCAGCCGGAGACCGCGCACACGCTACGCTTCTTCAACCCCTCCGGCCGCGCGAACCAGGGGCCGTCGCCCTGGGGGTACAGGCCCCGGAAGATCTCCCACGCCACGGGCGCGGCGGCCTCGACGCCCACCAGGGCCTCGTCGGACTCGCCGTCCGGATGACCGATCCACACCCCGACGACGTATTCCGGGTTGAAGGCGATGGTCCACGCGTCGCGGCAGGCGGAACTCGTGCCCGTCTTCCAGGCCATCCGCGGCATCCGGACATCCGCCTGGTGGCCGGAGAGTTCCCCCATCCGCTCGTCGCCGCCCAGGATGTCCGCGATGAGCCAGCAGGCTTCGGGGGAGAACAACCGGGCGCCCTTCGGCGCGGCCGGGGGCATGTCGTCCATGACCTTCCACGGCATGAAGTGCCCGCCCCTGGCCAGCGCCGCGTAGGCGTTAACCAGGTCGAGCAGGCGGACCTCGCCCTGGCCCAGGACCAGGCCCAGGCCATAGTGGTCCGTCGCGCGCGACAGGGACCGGAGCCCGGCGCGTCGGAACAGCCCCAGCAGCCGCTCCCCGCCGATCCGTTCCGCCAGGGCCAGCACGGGAAGGTTCAGCGACAGGACCAGGGCCTCGCGCGCGGTCACGTCCCCGCGAAACTCCTTCCCGAAGTTTTGCGGACGGTAGTCCCGGTACAGCGCGGGCTCGTCGCGAAGCACGGTCAGGGGCGTCGCCAGCCCGCGGTCGAACGCCGCGGCGTAGACGAACGGCTTGAGCGTGGACCCCGCGCCCCGCGGCGCGAGCGCGCCGTTGACCTGGCCGCGCCGCGCCGCGTCGAAATAATCCGGCGACCCGACCATCGCCCGGAGGGCCCCGGTCTTCACCTCCAGGATCACCACCGCCCCGCCCATGATGCCTAGAGGGTCTAGGTATCCACGCCGGCGGGTCAACGCGGATTCTGCCAGCGACTGCAGGGCCGGGTCCAGGGTCGTGTGCAGCGTCCGTCCTTCCTGGCCCGGCGGCAATCGGTCCAGCACGAATTGGGCGAAATGCGGAGCGGCGAAGACATACCGGCCCGGCTTGATCTCGCAGGGACGCTCCGCCGCCCGGGCGCGCTGGGCCTCCGTGATCATCCCCAACGCCGCCATGCGGTCCAGCACGTAGGCCTGCCTCTTGCTCGCGCGCGCGGGATGCCGGTCCGGCCGGAACCGCGCGGGGGCCTGCGGCAACCCGGCCAGCAGCGCCGCCTCGGCCAGGCTCAAGTCGTGGGCCGACTTGCTGAAGTAGCGGCGCGCGGCCGATTCGATGCCGACGATGTTCGACCCGAACGGCGCCCGGTTGAGATACTGCTCGAGGATTTCCCGCTTGGTCAGCGCGCGCTCCATTTGCAGCGCCCGGAACGCCTCGATCAGTTTCGTGCGCAGCGTGCGTGGACGGGGCTGCACGAGGCGGATCACCTGCGTGGAAAGCGTCGAGGCCCCCGACACCCGCCGGAAGTGCAGGAGGTTCTGCCCGACCGCCCGGGCCAAGGCCAGCGGGTCGACGCCGGCATGCCGGTAGAAGCGCTGATCCTCCGCCGCAATCACCGCCTTCGCAATCCAGTCGTCCGGCCGCCACCGGTAGCGAGGCACATTGTCCGTGTCGCCCGGCCCCAACTTCAGGCGCAGCGGATTCCCTTCCCGGTCCGCCAGGACGGTGGCGGCGGGAAACTCGCCGAGCGCCGCGCGGGGGAAGGGAAACAAGAAATGCATGAGAAGAGCGCCGCAGACCATCAAGCCAAGCAACACAACCAATGTGACACGGGCGTTCCGCCCGCGCCGCTCATGCCCTTCACGGCCGGCACGGCCGTGCCACGTCCCCGGACCCGTTTTCCTTTGCACTTCCTCTACTCCTCGATCCTAACCCGACTACTTCCGTTCACGCTGCGGATCGCCGGGTCGTACATGCATTCGACCATCGCGGGCGGGACAACATACTCGCCGGGTGTGACGGCCCGCATGGAATAGTAAAAGGCCTGGCGGCCGCCGATCGAACCGGTAAAGAACAGCATCCGGTCATCCCGCGCCTGCCGGCTGGCCACGCCGGTCTCCCGGTCCCGTATCCACGACACGACCTGGGCGGTCGCCAGGGCGGGATTCTCGATCTCGAAGCCGGCCGGCAGCAGGTCCTCGATCACCAGGTTGTCCATCGGCTCCCCCAGCGTGTCGAGGGTCAGCTTGACGATGACCAACTGACCCTGCGGCACGGCTTCAGGATCGATAGGATTGCCGTCGAGGTCCAGCCACTCGCGCCGTATCTGCAATCCATCGTCTCGTTCCGCCGCCGGACGATCCGCCGCCGGCACGCCCTCCAGCCGCACGGTGTAGAAGAATTCGCCCGGCCCGCGGTTGGCCAAAGTTCCGGACACCGGCCATGCGATGTTTTCATTGGCCCAGTCGAACCGATTGGTCGGGCCGACGGATGCGGAGGGCAGGCCGGCGGGTAACCATTCGGCTTTCCAGGGCTTGGGATCGCGCGGCCGCGTCCGGGCGTACTTGCCGAGCGCCATCAGCGCGAAGGCGTTGTCCTGGGTCGTCAGCCAACGGCCGTCCTGCTGCACGTCGTCGAGCCAGCGCGCCAGTTGGGGCACCAGCGGATGTGCGGGATCGCGCTCCAGCCAGGCGGACAGCAGCAGCGCGGCGTCACGCACGTCGCTGTTGAGCGTGCGGCCGCGGTCGCGCGGCAGGCCGGGCGGCGGGAGACCCAGCCGCTCCAGCACGCCGCCCGCCAGGCCGGGCTCTCCGCCATGCATCAGCGCCAGCGCGAGGTTGATCCGCGTGCTGGGCCGCAGCAGCGACGCCTGTTCCTCCAACCGGGACATCCAACTGTCCGACGGGGTTCCGGCCAGGGCGAGGAGCAGGCAGGCGTAGGCGCGCTCTTCCATGTCGGTCTGCCAATCGTCGCTGTCCGGCGACGCGTCGGCCGGCGCGCGCGCGTCCAGCCGCCCGCGGACCCAGGCGAGCGCCGATTCCAGCCGGTCCTCCGGCACCGGGACGCCCGCCTTGCGCGCCTCGACCAGGAAATGCGTGGCGTAGAGGCTGCCCCAGGAATAGATCTTCGTTCCGCCGGGCCACAGGCTGAACCCGCCACTGCCCTGCTGCATCGAGAGCACGCGGTACACACCCGACAGGATGGTCTCGCGGTCGGCCTCCGGCCCGGCCAGGTCGGGCCACAGGCTCTTGCGCATATCCTCCAGGTACAGGAGCGGGAACACCGTCGAGGTCACCTGCTCGATGCACCCGTACGGGTACGCGGTCAGCCAGTCCATCGCCCCCTTCCAGCGGCCTTCCGGCCCCGACAGGCAGAGCAACTCTCCCCAGACCGAGCCCGCGATCCAGTCGTCCGGCGCCTCGATCTTGAATTCCGCGCCGGCCTTCAGTTCCCCGTGCATGAACCGGACTTCCCTCGGCGAGGCGGGCCGCACGGGCAGTTCGATGCTCTCGCGGTAGGCGTCCGCCCCGGATTCGACTTCCACCTGGCAGAGCGCCGCGCCCGGCGATTCACCCGCGCGCAGCGGGACTCGCAGCGACACCGAGCCCTGGGCGGCCAGGTCCTGTGTCCACTCCGACTTCTCCACGGAAAGCGGACCCCCGCAGGTCACGCGGATCTTCGCGGCGCGATGATCGTCGGTTTCGTTGAAGAGCGAAATCGCCGCCTCGCCCGTGTCGCCCGGCGCGAGGAACCGCGGCAGGCTGGTCTGCACGACCAGCGAACGCTTGACCAGCGCCGCGCGCGCGGCCGAACCGGCCTGGTCGCGGGTAAAGGCCACCGCCATGAGCCGGAGCTGCCCCGTAAATTCCGGAATATCGAGCGTCACATCCGCCTCGCCGGCCGCATCGGTCCGGATCCCGGACTTCCACAGGGCCAGGGGCTTGAAGCGGCGGGTCCGGATGGGGTTCAGGCGCTTTCCGAGCCCCTCCTCCCCGTCGCCCGGCGGGCTGACCGCGGCGGCTGCCTCGTCGTCGAGCAGCGGCATGAGGAGGCTGTAGAGGTCGTACAGCGACGTCGCCAACCAGCGCGGGGCCAGGAACCAATCCAGCGGGTCGGGCGTCTTGAAGTCGGTCAGCATGCAGATGCCCTCGTCCACCGCCATCAGCGTCACGTCGGCGTCCGCCACGGGGTCCTGCCCCGCGGAGACCCGTACTTTCACCGGCGCGGGCTGCTGCGGCGGCAGGATCTCGGGCGCTTCAACGGCCACGTTCAGCCGGCGCCCCGCCGGCTTGACCGGCAGGTACGCGATGCCGGCGGCGCGGTGCGCGGTCCAGACCGACTCGGCCACGGCCGGCCGGATCATCGTCACGGCCGCATACACACCCGGCGCATACTCATCGCGCAGCGGGATCTCGACCAACTCCGACGAGTTGGTCATCCGCACGACGCGCCGGTCCAGGATGCGGTCGTTCTCCACGGTCAGCAGGGCCGTCCCGGCGAAGGGCGCCTGGAGCATCACGCGCGCCGAATCGCCGGGCGCGTAGGCGTCGCGATCCGCGGTCAGCTCGACCTGGTCCGGCCGGTCCCCGCCCCAGGCCACGCCGGCCCCGCCCGGCTCCGTGGCGTAGAAGCGCAGGCTCGACGAGGCCCCGCTGGCCGGGTCGGTCACCTGCAGCAGGTACGACCCGGCCCGGTCCGCCTTGAAAGAATGCGCGGCGCGCCCGTCGGCGAGTTGAACCAATTCCTCGCTCACCGGGATGAGCTGCTGCTCCGACTGGTACGTGAAGCGATTCTGCGCGTTGCGTTTCAGCACCGTGCTCCACACCGCCCGGTACAGGTTCACGCGGAGGGCGATGTTGGCGGCCGCCGCCTGTTCATCCGGCCGGACCAGCGCCAGGTCGAGGGATTGGGCGGCGCCGGCCGCCGCCATGCGCGCGGCGTCGGTCTTCAGGCCGATATAAAAAGGATAGGGATCGAACGGGCACGCGGCCGAGGCGGTCACGGCCCGCCCGCCGGACTCCATCACCGTGCCGCTGATCACCGCCTGCAGGCGCGCGGGCGGCCGCCAGCCCGCCGACGGCTCGAGCAGAAACCGGAGTTCCCCTTTTTCGTCCAGCCGGCCCTGCCCGGCCGACGAATAGATGGCTGTGAACTCCTTCTCGCCGTCGCCGAAGACGAAGTCCGCCCAGCCCTTCGGCTTGAAATCAAGAGCTTTCCACACCACGAACCCGCTCACCGGCAGCCCGGCCGCCGGCTTGCCGAACAGGTGGTCGGCGTGAACCGCGAAGCCGCTGTCCACCCCGGCCTGCAGGGGCGCCTCCGGCGGTTTCACGTCCACGCGGACCTGCGGCGGGAAGAAATCTTCCAAGGCAACCGTCGCGCCGCCCAGCGTTTTCAGCGTCCCGGGCAGATCGAGTTCCACGGTGTACTGGCCCGTGGACAGGTAATCCGGCATCTCGACTTTCATTTCGGCGGAGCCCAAGGCATCGAGCATCACGGGCACGTCGCGGAAGACGCGGCCGTCGGGCCGCACGATGCGGAACAGGGCCGGGAACGGCTCGGGGCATTTCAGGGCGCGGTCGCGCACGACCGCCTTGGCCTCGATCGTCTCGCCCGGCCGGAACACGCCCCGCGCGGTGAAGACATAGGCCTCGTATCCCTCGCCAAGGAAGGCCCGCTCCCCCTCGCCGGCGGGCAGGGACATGCCGCCCTGGTCGAGGTTCAAACAGGACACGTCGTTCGACAGCGAGGCGACGACGAGCAGCGGCGACTGTTCCCAGTCCTTGTCGTCGAGGGGGAGGAACGACAGGCCGTCGCCGTCCGTGGTCCCGCTCGCCAGTTCCACGTTGTTCTCGGCGTAGAGGCTGACCCGGACGCCGCTCACCGGCCGCGCCGCCGACAGCGAGTTCACCCACACCAGCATGCCGTCGTCCGCGGACTTCACGGAGAGGCCCAGATCGGTCACCATGACCAGTTGCCGCGAGCCCTGTCCCTTTTCCGGCTCGGCGGTCAGCCAGTACGCGCCGCGCGGCGGGCCGTCGGTCAGCCGCGCCAGGTCCACGGCGGTGCGCGTGATCGCCTCGGGCTTCGAATCAAGGACGTTCGTGGGGTACGCCCAGGCCGGGGCCGTGAGCTTCTCCATCAGCCCGTCGCCGCCCCAGGCCCAGAAATGCTCCATGCGGCCGGCCTCGCGCAGGGCCAGTTGGATGAGGTTCTGCGGCGGCACGGGATAGGCCGCGAGCCGGCACTCGCGGGCATTGACGTGCATCAAGGGGATGCGCAGCGAGCCGGACGGCGACAGGTATCGCCCCTCGGCGGAAAAGCAGAGCGCCGGATCGCGTGAAGGAAAGTTCACCCGGCGCGAGACCGGCTGCGCCAGCGAAAGCCCGCTCTCCGAGCGCAGGCCGGGCTTCAGCGTAACGGTATAGACGCGGCCCGGCTCGAACCCGCCGGTCAGCCGCAGGCCGCTGGACCACCAGCTGTTCAGCGGCTCGACCGAGAACGAGGCCGCCGGCCGGACCTCGATGAACTCCCGCGCGCCCTGCGCGTCGGGCGCCGTGCTGAAGGAGAGAGTCACCGAGGGCGACTCGAACGACGGGCTGGCCGCCTCGACTCCCGTCAGCCGGAAGGAAGAGGAGAGCGGCACCTGGCGCACGACCTTCTTTTCGACGCCCAGCGGCCCGGCCGCGGCCGGCACGCCCGCCTCCAGCGTCACGTCCAGGGCGTCCTGCTCCACCAGTTCCGTCTGCACGAGCACCACGGCCGAGGACGGTGCGGGGGCCGAAATTTCGTACGACAGGTTCGACTGCGAACTCGTGCGAAGCGACAGGAACTTGCCGAGCCGCCGCGTGTCCGTGGGCGCGTTGAACTGGAGCCGGAGCGTGGCCCGGCGGTCGGGCGTAAAGTCCACCTGCGAGACCGAGGTCAGCTCGAGGGCCGGCGTTCGGATGCGCAGCGGGCCGGGATTCCGGAACGTCAGGCCCAGCGAGCCGAAAAAGTCCGCGTCCAGCGCCGCCTCGAATTCCGAACAGAGCGGCCACGGCCCTTCGGGCGTGAAAACCAGGACACGCGGCGACTTCCAGAGATAGTTTCCCGGGACCGCCGGCCGGAGCGAGACGGGGCCCTCCGCCTCCGGCGTCCCGACCGCGTCCGGCTCGACCACGTCGGCGCTGAACGCCCACGAGACCGGCTCGCGACCCTGGAGCGGCTGATCGGGCCGCGCCGAGAACTGTACGCGAAGAATTCGCGCGTTGTTCTGCCGCGCGGCCTGGCTCCAGTTCCACACGGCCCAGCCGTTCAGCGCGAGGAATCCGCAGCCCAGGAGGAACCAGGGCCAGCGCAGCACCCGACCCGGCGCCGCGGCGGGAGCGCGCGGCGCGCCCTCCCCTTCTTCCGCGAACGTCTCGGGCGGATCCATCTCCGCCAGTACGGCTTCCACGTCCGTCTCGGACGGCGTACTCGATCGCGCCGCGAGGGCCTCGTGGATATGGCGGCGCAGCGAGTCCAGGACTTCGCGGCGCACGGCCGCAGGTTTGGCGCGCAGGTTATTCTCGACCTGGTTCAGGTACTCCTCGACGCAACGGGCCAGTTCAGGTTCCAGCTTCATCCGGGCGATCCTCCTTGGCGTCCTCGCGCAACCGGTCGAGGGCGCGGTCCAGCGATTTCCAGTAAGCGTTCATCTCGGCCAGGCGAAGCCGGCCGAGCGCGGTCAGCGAAAAATAGCGGCGGGCGGGCCCCTCCGGCGAAGGGACGTCGCGGGTCTTCACCAGCTTCTCCGAGCGCAGGCGCCCGAGGATCGGGTAGACCGTGCTCTCCGACACGGCGAGTTCCTCGAGGCGCTTGAGCTCCTGCACGATCTCGTAGCCGTAACTCTCCCCGCGGCGCAGCAGCAACAGCACGCAGTAATCCAGCAGCCCCTTCCGCAGTTGTGTGATCCAGCCGTCCATAGCTACTCTGTATTAAGTATTATTTAATACATAGTAGCTCTCTGGTTGTATCGCGCAAGACTTTTTTTCTGTGTTTTCGGGCCGGGGGCGGCCCGCCTCCAAATTTGATGAAAGATATACTGGAGGCGCCGCGCCCACGCGGCGCACGGTATGCGAAGACCCTACATTCCCTGGTTCGCCAGCAGCCGCGCGATCCCCTCCTCCATCGGGGTGAACCGCAGGTTCGGCAGGACGGTGCGGAGGCGGTCGTTGACGAAGACGTTATCCACCTTGTTCTTGCTGCGCGGGCGCGACTTGATTTCCAGCGGCCGACCCAGCCGTTTCGAGATGAGGTCCAGCATCTGCCGGAACGTGACACTCTGGCCCGTGACGAGATTCAGCACGCCGGCAAACGAATTCGCGGCCAGCGCGAGGACGGCCTCGACGAGATCGTCAAGCCACAGGAAATCCCGGAGTTCCTCGCCGTCGCCCCACAACGTGATCGACTCGCCCTTGATCGCGGCCTGCACAAAGCCGGAGGGCCCGTAGGTTTTTCCGGGATCGCCGGGTCCGTACACGGTCGGCGGCCGGAGGATCGCCAGCGAGCCGCGCCCGGCGTCGGTCATCGTCTTCCAGAGCATCCGCTCGGAAACAAACTTCGCCATGCCGTAAAAGGACGTCGGGCAGATAGGCGCGTCCTCGGTGATCGCCGTGTTGTGGATGTCCTCGCCGTAGACCGCCGCCGAACTGAAGAAGATCAGCCGGGCCACCGGCCGCGCCTTGAGGGCGCGGCAGACGGCGAGCGCCATCTGCACGTTCTTGTTGAACGTGTCCAGGTCGTCGCCGAACTGGCGCTTGATGCCGGAGAGGAAAACGACCAACGCCCGCTCGTCGAAGAGGGGTTCCAGTTCGGCATGGGCGCCGGTCGCCGCGAGATCGAACGCCGGGAACGACCGCCCCTCGATCGGCACATCGGGATACGCCCGGCGGAACCGATCCGCCAACCGGGATCCGATGAACCCCGTGTGCCCGAGGAGGACGATTTTCGACCAATTGGTCATGCCTTCATCTGCACGATGCACCGGCCGGGCACGTTCCCGGCGCGGATGTCGGCGATCGCGTCGTTGATCTTCTCGAAGGTGTAATGGTTCGTGATGAGGGGCTTCAGGTCGAGCTTGCCGGCCTGGCACAGCTTGACGTAGTTCGGGATGTCCCGTTCCGGCCGGGTCTGGCCGCCCTCGGAGCCGCGCAGGATCTTATCGTGGTGCAGCGGCAGCGTGTAGATCGTCGCCTTCTCCCGCGGTACGCCGACGAGGATCGTCCGGCCCTGGGCCTGGGTGACCTCGTAGGCCGTCTCGATCACCCGCGCGTTGCCGGTGACCTCGACCACGACATCCGCGCCGTTCTTGCCGACGATCTTCAGGATCTCGGCGGCCGCGTCCTGCTTCTTCGAGTTGATCAGGTGCGTCGCGCCCAGCTTGCCCGCCAGCTCGAGCTTCGAGTCGAACAGGTCGATCGCGATGATCGGGTGCGCGGAGACCATCGCGGCCGCCTGGACGACGTTCAGCCCGACGCCGCCCGCCCCGAACACGACCACCGACTCGCCCACGCGGACGCCGGCGTCGTTATTGATCACGCCGAACGCCGTCGTGACGGCGCAACCCATCAGGGCGCCGGCCTCGGGATCGAAGTCGGCCGGGACCGTCGTGACGCGGTTCTCGGAGACGATGGCCATCTCGTTGAACGTCGTGACCCAGCCCGAGTTCACCGTGCCGACGCGCGACGCGTACTTCGGCGTCGGGGCGTGGATGCCGGAGCCCTTGCGCCAGTGCATGACGACGCGATCGCCGGGCCTGACCGTCGTCACGCCCTCGCCCACCTCGATGACCGTGGCGGTCGCCTCGTGGCCGAGGAGGTGCGGCAGGAATTTATCCACGCCCTTCACAGCGTCGATCTCGTTGATCTGCGCCCCGCAGATGCCGGTGCAGATCACCTTGACCAGCACTTGGCCGAAGCGCAGGGCCGGAATCTCGATTTCCTCGAGGACGAGGGGCTTCTTGCTTTCGACGAGGATGGCGGCGAGGGCTTTCATGCGTTTCCTTTTTTCAACGTCCAACGCTCAACATCCAACTCCCAACGTCCAACCATTGGAAGTTGAGAGTTGAACGTTGTTTGTTGGACGTTGAGTTCTGGGTATCACTCGAAATAAATAAACCCGTAGTCCCCCTGGTAGCCGCAGTGGTCGAACCACCAGCGCCAGCCGTCGGGGGAGAAGAAGGCCTCGCAGGTCAGCTGCCAGTAGAGCAGGTTGGCCTTCTCCTTCTCGTTGCGGTAGGACTCGACGCCGATCCAGGCCTCGCCCTTGCGGACGCGCTCGATCTCCTTGATCGCGGGATACAGGTCCTGCGGCTGGAGGTTGTGCAGGGTCGTGTTGGAGTAGACGAAGTCAAAGTGCTTGTCCGGATACGGCAACTGGCGGCAGTGGCCGACGGTCAGGAACGGCTTGACCTCTTCCTTGGCATTGTCGATGCCGTACTGCGAAATATCCAGGCCGGCGACCTCGACGCCCGGCACCGCGCGCGTGAACTCGTGCAGGAGGAAGCCCTTGCCGCAGCCAACGTCCAAAATCTTGTGGCCCGGCTTGATGCCGTAGTGCTTGGCCAGCTTCTGCGCGAACGGCAGCCAGCGGCCGTCGTACTTGTACCCGCCGAACCCGTACTGCCGCGGGCCGTCCCAGTATTCCTGGCCCCACTTCTTCGCGATGGCCGCGCACTCGCCCTTGTCGAACGCGGTCACGCGGCCGACGTAGTCGCGCTTGCTCGACATGTTGTATTCCTGGAGCCAGTCGATCTGCTTTTTCATGCCTCTCCTTTGGGTTCTGTTTCTGAAATCGGGTTACCGGGCCCCCAGCAACCGGCGCGCCGTCGCGCAGAGCCCGTCCACCGAAATCCCGTACTTGCCCATGATGTCGTTCTGCGAGCCAAGCTCCTCCGTGAAGACATCGGGAAATCCTATCCGCTTGAACGGCTTCGCCACGCCGGCCTCGAGCAGGGTCTCCGCCACGGCGCTGCCCAGGCCCCCGATGATCGTGTGCTCCTCGGCCGTCACCACGGCGCGGGCCCGGCCCGCGAGGGCGACGAGTTGCTCCGCGTCGAGCGGCTTGACCGTGTGCATGTGCAGGACGGCCGCGCCGATCCCCTCGCCTGCCAGTTTCGCGGCCGCTTCGAGGGCAAGCTGCGTCGTGACGCCGGTGGTGACGAGCAGCACGTCCGAGCCGTCCGTCATCCGGATGGCCTTCCCGATCTCGAACGGCAGGTCGGGGCGCGACACGACCTTGTCGCCGCCCTTGGCGAAGCGGATGTACATCGGGCCGGGCCACTTCAGCGTGGCCGGCATCAGTCGGCCCATCTCGTCCGCGTCGCAGGGCGCGACGATGCTCATGTTCGGGATCGCGCGCAGGATCGCGATGTCCTCGTTGGCGAGGTGCGTCGGGCCGAGCGGCGCGTAGACCACGCCGCCCCCGCTGCCCAGCAGGCGCACCGGCAGCTTGTGCAGGCCGACGTCCAGCAGCACCTGCTCGTAACACCGGCGAGTCAGGAACGTGGCGATGGTGTTGATGTACGGCATTTTCCCGCACAGCGCCATGCCCGCGGCCATGCCGACGATGTGCGCCTCGTACACGCCTTCAAGGAAGAAGCGGTCGGGATAATGATCGGAAAAATCCTCAAGGTCGCGCTTGGTGATGTCCGAACCGATGAAGACCACGCGCTCGTCCATCGCGGCCAGCTTCGCCATGCTCTTGAGGCAGACTTTTCTCATTTTCTCGGGAACCCCAGGTCGGCGTAGAGCTGGTCGAACTCGGCGTCGGTGATCTTGGTCTTGTGGTGCCACGAGGGATTACCCTCGATGCACGGCATGCCCTTGCCCTTCACCGTGTGGGCAATGATGGCGGTCGGCTTGCCCGGGTCCAGCGGGAGGCTCTTGAACAGGGCGCGGAGGGCCTGCACGTCGTGGCCGTCCACCTCCGTCGCGGCGAATCCGAACGCGCGCCACTTGTCGGCGAAGGGCTCGAGGGGCTGAATGTCAAGCACCGGGCCGTACGACTGCATCTTGTTATAGTCCACGATCGCGGTCAGGCGGCTCAACTTGTGCTTGCCTGCGCTCATCGCAGCTTCCCAGACGCTGCCCTCGTCGCACTCGCCGTCGCCCAGCAGGGCGAAGACCTTGAAGTCCTTGCGGTCCATTCGCGCGGAAAGCGCCATGCCCACGGCGATGGAAAGCCCGTGGCCGAGCGCGCCCGTGCTCGCCTCGACGCCGGGGATCACACCGTACTCCGGGTGCCCGCCGAGAATGCCGTTGAACTTGCAGAAACGGAACAACTCCTCCTTCGGGAAGAAGCCCTTCTCGGCCAGGTTCAGGTAGAGGGAGAGGCAGCCGTGCCCCTTGCTTAACACGAACCGGTCACGGTCCGGCCACCGGGGATTCGTCGGGTCCACCCGCAGGATGTCGTCGTAGAGGACGCGCACGATCTCCAGCAGCGAGAAGGTCGAGCCGATGTGCCCGCGCCGGGCCTTCTCGAGAATCCCGAGAATGTCCCGCCGCTGCTCGATGGCTTTCCGGTCCAGGGCTGCGCTCATTCTTCTCCCGTGTCAGGCCGAGACACTATAGCCGGATCAGGCCGCAGTTCCATCAAAAAGCGACGGCGCGGCCAGGAAATCCTCGATCTCCGTCAGGCGCCGCCGGGATTTCTCCAACTGCTCCCGGCGCCGGTCCTCCGGCCGCGCGCCCGCGAAACGCCGCCGCGCCTCGGACACCGGCAGGAACTCGTTCAGCATGATGCAGGCCCACTTGAAGCCCAGGATCGGGTAGACCAGCCGCGACCGCGCGGCCAGGACGGGGTCGCCTTCCAAGCCTTTGAAGACCTGTTTCAGGAACGGCTTTTGCTGCCGGGCCGGCAGGGGGACCGCGGGCTGCCACAGGGCGTTGCAGATCATCTGCGCCGGGTCGTCCCACCCGGCATACTCGAAATCGAGGAACCGCAGCCGCCCGCTCGCCTCGCGCAGGGTGTTATGGAAGCCGTGGTCCGCCGGGTTCAGCGTCTGCTCCGCGCGCTCCAGCGGCCGGTCGGCGTCCAGGCCCGCTTTCTGCGCGTCCCGCTCCATGAAGGCCAGGATGCGCTCCCAGGTCCGCGTCATGTCGCCGCGAATGTACGATTCGGCCTCGAGGATCGCCCCGCCCTGCTCCAGCGCGTTCCGGATGCGCTGGAACCGGCCGCCGACGTTTTCCATGTAGCCCCGCAGGGAGAAGCAGGCGTCCGACGCGGGAGCCATGTCCTGCGCGTCCGGCTCCCCGCGCAGCCGCCACATCGCGGCCAGCAGGCCCACCAGTTGCCGGACGTCCGGCGCGGTGACTTCGCCCGGCGCCAGCCGCACCCCGTCCACGTACTCGAAGATCCCGATCTTCCGGGCCGGGTCGGACTGCAGCGGCTCGGGCACATCCCGGACGCCGTGCCGCCAGAGGAAGGTCAGCATGCCGAACTCCGCGCCCAGCCGGTCGCGGGGATCGTTCTTGTGCTGGAAATAGGCCTTGGCCAGGTAGCGGGAATGGCCCAGCACGACCTCCAGGACCAGGTTGTTGGCGCCGCCCGGCAGGCGCGTGATGCGCTCCGGCGCGCGGCCCAGCATCCGCTCGAGGGCGGCCACGGTTTCCTGCGGGATGTCCAGGGTCATGGCGCGATCGCCTCCAGGCAGGCCCGGATCTCCGCCCACGAACCGAACCGCCGGGCGCCCGCGGGCGCCTCGGCGTGGCCGGCCGGGTCGAAATACCACTTCTCCGCGCCGGCCGGAAAACCGGGATCCGCCAGCACCTCGGGCAGGTCGTCCACGAAATGCGTGCAGCGCTCCCCCGCGATGCGGGCCAGCTTTTCCTCTCGCGACGACTCGAAGAACACCGCGTCTCGCGCGAGCCCGATGCCGGCCGGATCGAAAAAGCCCTGGGCCTCCATCCACTCCAGCGAGGCCTTTCGCAGGCTCACGCGGGGCCCCAGCGCCGGGAACTCCAGCTTGTGGCTGACGATGGAGACCCGGATGCCGCGCTCCCGGCACAGCGCCAGCGCCTCGCGCGCGCCGGGGAAAAAGGCCGCCTCCGCCATGCGCGTCCCGTAGACGATCCCCTGTAACTCGGTCCACGGCGTGTTGCCGTCCGGTCTTTTCCAGAGGTGGGCGCGCACGGCCGACTTGGTTCGCGGCAGGCCGGCGGGGACCAGGCCGCGCTCCAGCGCGCAGCGGTAAAACAGCTCGTCGTAGCTGACCAGCGTATTGTCGAAATCCACGCCGAGGTGCACGCGCCGTTTCCTTATACCTGGATTGGTTAGCGATCCTTTTCCGCCGACGGAGCGGCGGAACTACAGATTTCCGTTTCCAGCCTGTAGCTCCGGCGCTCCGCCGCCGGAGTTGCCCGCCCTAACCCAAGGACAACTGGTGCATCCGCTTGATGTTGTGGTACATCGGGTTCGTCATCGGGTCCGGGATCTTCCCGGCGCGGTAGGCCTCCACGAGGCTTCGCACCGCGTCCTCGATGTTGTACTTCGGCTCGAAGCCCAGGACCCGGCGCACGCGGTCCGAGTTGACGTGGTAGGACCGGTTGTCGTCGGTCGGCACGTACTCCAGCGCGATGCCTTCGTCGCCGATGGTGCGCTTGACGATCCGGGCAATGTCCTCCACGGTTTCGTTCCGAAAGCCGACGTTGAACGGCACGCCGTCGATCTTCTCCGCGGGGGCCGCGAGGAACATCTCGTACGCGCGGACCATGTCCAGCACGTGGAGGTTCGGCCGCATCTGCTTGCCGCCGAAGATCCGGATCTTGCGGTTCACGAGGGCGTGGATGGTCAGGATGTTCACCGTCAGGTCCAGGCGCAGGCGCGGCGCGTAGCCGCAGACGGTCGCCGGCCGGACGATCACGCGGGTCAAGCCGCCGCCGAGATCCATCAACAGCTTCTCGCACTCGAGCTTGAACTTGGAGTAGTCCGTCAGCGGGTCGGGCGGATCGTCCTCGCGGACGTCGGGCTGCTCCTTGACGCCGTACACGCTGGACGAACTGGCGTAGATGAACCGCTTCACGCCGCCGGCCTTCGCGGCCTCGACGAGGCCGGGGAAGGCGTCCAGGTTGATGCCCTTACCGAGCTTGGGGTCGAGCTCGAAGCTGGGGTCGTTGGAGATGCAGGCCAGGTGGATGACCGCGTCCACGCCGCGCAGGGCCTCCTTCATGGCGGCCGTATCGCGGATGTCTTTCGCGATGCGCGTCAGGGCCGGGTGGCTGTTGCAGTCGGCGAACACGTTCTCGCCGTACCAGAACGTATCAACGACTTTCACCTTGTGCCCCTGCTTCAGGAGGGCCGGCACGAGGGCGCTGCCCACGTACCCGCCGCCGCCCGTGACCAGGATGGTCGGAAATGTCTGCGCGTTGCTCATGGTCGCTCCCGTCTTTTTTTATGTGTCGGCAGGGAGAAAGTGCCTGTCCGCGGCCGGAAAATCAAGCCGTGTCATCAGGATTCTCCCGCCGCCGGAATGTGCTATACTGGCGGCCGGAGAATCGGGAGACCATGCCCTTACAGGTTTGCGTGCTGGCCAGCGGAAGCTCGGGGAACTGCATCTTCGTGGGATCCGAGCGGACGGGGATCCTCATCGACGCCGGGTTGAGCGGCAAGGAAACGCTCCGCCGGCTCGACTTGCTGCGGATTGCCCCCGACCGCATCCGGGCGGTGTGCGTCAGCCATGAGCACAACGACCACACGGCCGGCCTGCGCGCGCTGCAGCGGCGGCACGGCCTGGACCTGTACGCCAACGCCGGGACGATCGAGGCGCTGCGCCGCAACCCGGACCTGAACGACCTGGCCTGGAAGGTGTTCAGCACGGGCTTCGCGTTCGCGATCGGCGACCTGACCGTCGAGCCGTTTGCGGTGTCCCACGACGCGTACGAGCCCGTGGGCTTCGTCATCGCCGCGGGCCGCGAGCGGGTGGGCATCGCCACCGACATCGGCATCGCCACGGGCCTCGTCCGGGAACGGTTGAAGGGCTGCCGGGTGCTGGTGATCGAATCCAACCACGACGAGCGGATGCTCAAGGAGGCCGAGCGCCCCTGGCACTTGAAACAGCGGATCGCAGGCCGGCAGGGGCACCTGTCCAACGCGTCGGCGGCGCGGCTGGTCTGCGAACTGACCGGCCCCGAACTCGAACATGTGTTCCTCGTTCACTTGAGCGAGGAATGCAACCGCCAGGACCTGGCCCTGAACACGGCCCGGCAGATGCTCGACCAGGCCGGCCATGCCCGCATCCGCGTCAGCCTGACCTTCCCCGACCGGATCAGCGACATCTGGTGCGGATCGTGACCCCCGCGGCGAATCCATACCGCGACGCGCTCCGGGGCCTCGAACTGGCCGATCCCGTGCGAGCCTTTTTCGACTGGTGCCGGGAACGGGAGCGCATCCGCGAAAGGCGCGAGCGCGGAGACCCGCCGCCGTGGAGCGCCGATCCGATCTTCCAGCACGGCCGGTTCCTGAATGTTTTCCGCGAGGACGACCGGGGCTCGCAGGCCGTCATCCGTTTCGTGCGGCGGGCGGGATCGTCTTTGCCGGAACTCCTGCATGCCCTGTTCTTCGCCCGCTGGTGCAACCGGCACTCGACGCTCGACGCGCTGGATCCCCGGCTCCTCCGGCAGCCGGAACGGTTGCGGCAATTTCTCCTGCATGAAGCGGCCCAACCGTGGTTCTCGGAAGCCTATCCCGTGGTCGAAGCGCGCTGGGAAAACCGGACGTACGATCGCCTCGAAGGCTGCATCGAACTGATCCCGCGGGCGCTCGGGTTCCTGGAGTCCTGCGTGCGCGGCGCGGAGGGGCACGTCGTCACGGCCGTGCGGCGGATCAACGGGGAATTCCGCATGAGCAACGACTTCCCCATCTTCATGGCCGTCGCGGATATCGCCTGGTTCGAGCCGTCGCTCATCCGGCCGGACAGCCCGGTCCCGACCGGCATCGGGTCCGCGCCGTTCATGGACATCCTCCAGCGACACCTCGGGCTGCCGGACCACGAAGCGACCATGGCGAAGATGATTGAACTCCAGGCCGAATGCTGGCCCGAGGCGCGCCGGAAATTCACGCCCATCGACGTCGAGTACCTGTGCTGCGAGTGCCGAAAGTACTACAGCTATGTCAACGGCACCAAGCGGTTCGAGGGGCGGAACCTGTTTGTGCCGTCCTGATGCGCCGCGGGGGCGCGGCGCCTCCGACTTCCAGGCTATGGAGACGGGACAGGCAATTCGGCGCGCACGCCGAGGCACAACCCCTGCCCCAGCACCTGCCGCGCAACGTCCTCCCAGATTTCGCGGGCGGCCGCCGCGGTTGGCATCGGATTCAGCCGCTGGCCCTGGGTCAGGTTGTCGGTAATGATGCCCGGCCGGCGGAGGATCGGCCGCGCGAATCCCGCTTCGGCTTCAGCCTGATGCGGGCGGCAGGGAAAGAAACTGTACATCCCCTCGTACGGCCGGTCGAACGTCGCGCCGATGTAGAGCCGGAAGGTCTGCGAAGGCGTCAGGTCCCGCACTTTCATCTCGTAGGCGATGGGCTCGAGGGTCGAGTGGAAGTATTCCGGCGGCACGACGTCCTTCAGCCGCTCGCGGTAGTTGGAGAGGCTCCAATCCACGTAGTCGGCGACGACGAAGACCGTGTCGACCACGAACCGGTCGCGCCCGCGGCCGGAGCCGAAGAGGATGACCGAACCGCGGGCCAGCCGCTGGAGCGCGGTCGGGCCGCGCCGGTTGTTCTGCTTGCAGATGCTGTAGAAGAACCGGTCGCCGAAGATGAAGGGATCGGTATTCATCAGCGGCGGGTCGTGCGGATAGAAGGCGACCGGCGCGGGGGCGAACAGGAAGCGCGGCTCGTCGCGGCCCGCGGGCTCAAACCGCTTCACGAGCCGTGTCGGCGGCTCGTATTCGCCCCAGAATACAAGGTCCGCGGATTCCGGCTGGCCCCCCAGCGACGCCAGGCAACGGCCGGGCTGGAGCAGGAACTTGCGGCGGTGCGGCTCCGTGTTCCAGGAGCGGCCTTCCGCCGAATCCGGCTCGTGCTCCGCGCCGGGGTGGATGAACTGGACCACGAAAAGTCGATCTCCCTGCGCGCGCGCCGCGAAGGGCTGAAGGAGGAGGAGGGCCAGCCATGTCGCCCTATTCACTGGCCCGGAAATCCTCCAGCTTCAGTTGCAGCGTCTCCCGCCCCATCCAGGAATTCATGTCCAGCGTGAAGGCGATGTCCATCGGCCCGTCCGGCAGAGGCTGGCCGGCCAGGTTAAACCCGATCGCCTCGCGCTGGGCGCTGCCGGACACCACCCGCAGCTTCAGGTGCTTGTCCTTCAGGATCCGCGGTTGGCCCAGTACGCGGACACGCGACGCGGCCCAGACCGGGCGCGGGTTGCCGCAGCCAAAGGGACGCAGCGCCTGCAGGTTCTCAAACAGCCGCTCGTCGGCGTCCGCCAGGTCGATCCAGGAGTCGACTCTCTGCACGGGGCGAAGCCGATCGGGCGGCACGGCATCGGCCACGCGCCGGCTGAACGCCTCGCGGAGCGCCGCCAGGTTCTTCTCCTCCAGTTCGAGCCCGGCGGCCATGGCGTGACCGCCGAACCGCGCGAGGTGATCCCGGCAGGCCGCCAGGTTCTCCACCAGGTTGAAGCCCTCGATGCTGCGGCCCGACCCGCGGCCCGTTCCGTCCTCGTTCAGGGTGATCATGAGTACCGGCCGGCCGTAGCGTCCCACTATTCGCGAGGCGACAATGCCGATGACGCCCGGGTGCCAGCCGCGCCGGGCCAGGACCAGTCCGGCGTGCTTCTCCAGATCCAGCGCGGCCACGTCCTGCAGCGCCTCTTCGAGAATATCCGCCTCTATCTTCTGCCGTTCGCGGTTGCCGCGATCCAATTGCCTGGCGAGCGGCTCCGCGGCGCCCGCGTCCTCCGTCAGCAGCAGTTCCAGCGCGGCCTGCGCGTCGCCGAGCCGGCCGGCGGCATTCAGGCGGGGCCCGATGACAAAACCCAGGTGGTATTCGCCGATCGCATCCCGTATTTCCGCGGCCTCGATCAGGGCCCGCAGGCCGGTCCACGGGTTGTTGTTCAACTGGCGCAGCCCGTAGTGCACCAGGATCCGGTTCTCTCCCTGCAGGGGAACCACGTCCGCCACGGTGCCGACCGCCACGAGATCCAGATAGCGAAAGACGAGGCGGGCGTCCGCGCCGGCCCGCGCCGCGAGTGCCCAGGCCAGCTTGAAGGCCACGCCGACGCCCGCCAACTGCCGCGCCTGTTCGTCGGAGCCCAACTTGGGATTCACGACGGCGGCCGCGGGCGCTACGTCACCGGAGGGTTCGTGGTGATCCGTCACCACCACGTCCACGCCGCTCTCTGCGGCGGCGCGCACGGCGTCCACGGAGCCGGTGCCGCAATCGACGGTGATCACGAGCTCGGGATGGTGGGCCTCGAGGCAGCGCCGGAGCGCGTCCACGCCCAGGCCGTACCCCTCCTCCAGGCGCAGCGGCAGGAACGGGACGGCCTCGCCGCCGAGGCCGCGAAGGAACCGGGTCAGCAAGGCGGCCGCCGTCACGCCATCGGCGTCGTAATCGCCGAAGATGACGATCCGCTCGCGGGCCTTGACGGCCCGCAGCACCCGCTCCACGGCCCGGCCCATGTCGGGCAAAACGGTCGGGTCGGCCAGATTATCCAACCGGGGATTGAGGAACCGGCGGGCCTCCGCGGGTTCGGCGAGTCCGCGGGCGGCCAGGACCTCGGCCAGCGGCCGGGGGATGCCCAGAGACGCCGCGAGCGAATCAGCCCGCGGGCCGATCCGCTCGACGGTTTGCCACAGCTTGGGCATGCCGGCCCGATGCCGGATCAACCGGCTTTTTTCTCGTCTTCGCGCGGTTTCTCGCGGTGCCAGAGGAGCGCGACCGGCGTGGCGATGAACACGGACGAGTAGGTGCCCACCGAGATGCCAATGAACAACACCAGGGCGAAGTCGTTGATCGCGCCGCCGCCGAAGAGCAGCAGGGCCGCCACGCTGATCAGCGTGGTGCCCGCCGTCAGCATCGTGCGGCTCAAGGTCTGGTTGATGGCCAGGTTCGCGACATCCTTGTACTTCATGCCGCGGTTGAGCCGCAGTTGTTCGCGGATCCGGTCGAACACCACGATCGTGTCGTTGACCGAGTAGCCGACGATCGTCAGCAGCGCGGCCAGCACCGGCAGGCTCAACTGCCGGCCCAGGATCGAGTAGAGGCCCATGGTGATCAGCACGTCGTGGATCAGCGCGACCAGCGCGCCGATGGCGAAGCCGAACTCAAACCGCCAGGAGATGTAGATGATCATCCCGAGGAAGGACCAGAGCAGGGCCTTGATCCCCTTCTTCTTCAGTTCCAGCCCGATCTGCGGCCCCACGTTATCCTGCTCGAGGACCGAGTACTTGCTGTCCGCGAAAGCCGTCGTGATCGCGGCGGCGGCCTTTTCGCCGTCCTCGAACGCGACCTTGATGTCCAGGTATTCCGCGCCCATCTCGCCGGTTTCCGCCGTGATCAGCCGCTGGTACTGGATGAACGGATCCTTGATCCCCGCGTCCGCCAGGACCTTGCGGAGGGCGTCCTCGGGCTGCTTCTGCTCGAACTGGAACGTGATCGCGGAACCGCCGGTGAAATCCACGCCGAAGTTGTCCTTACCGCGCCGGACCAAGCCGAACCAAGTGGCAAGGATGACGGCCAGCGAAAGGACGACCGCGAAGTACCGCTTGCCGACGAAGTCGATCTTCGTGGACTTGAAGAACTGGAGCATCTTCATGGTCCCGATGTCGAACTTCGCGGCGAGCGTGTTGAAGATCATGCGGGTGACCACGATGGCCGTGTACATGCTGACCACGATGCCGGCGCTCAAGGTGACCGCGTACCCGCGAACCGGGCCGGAGCCCTGCCAGAACAGGATCACGGCGACCAGCAGGGTCGTGATATTCGAGTCCAGGATCGTCCAGAGGGCCTTGTCGTAGCCCGCCGGGATGGCGGCGGCGAAGCGCTTGCCGGCCGCCTGCTCTTCGCGGATGCGCTCGAAGATCAGCACGTTCGCGTCCACGGCCATGCCCGCGGTCAGGGCGAGGCCGGCGATGCCGGGCAGGGTCAGGGTCGGCAGGCTGATCGCCCCGCCCCCGCCGAGGCCGCGGCTCTCCAGGATGCTGAAGAATCCTGCCACCAGCCACATGCCGAAGGGCAGGAGGAGCAGGTCGAGCACCAGGGCCAGGTCGGCGACGACGCCGAGGCCGAGGTAGTAGATCAGCATGAAGCCGACGACGGCCAGCGAGCCGTAGATCGCCGCGCGCTTGCCGCTGTCGACCGATTCCCTGCCCAGCGACGGGTCCACGCGGCGCTCCTCCATCACCTTCACGGGGGCCGGCAGCGCGCCCGCGCGCAGCACGATAGACAAGTCCTGGGCTTCCTTGACGGAGAAAGAGCCCTCGATGACGGCCTCGCCGCCCTGGATGGCGGTTTTGATCCACGGGGCCGAACGCAGCTGGCCGTCGAACACGATCGCTAGGTAGCGCTTGTTGTCCATGCCCGGATTGCGGGCGCCGCCCGGGGCGTAATCGCCGGTCAGGTTGGCGAATTTCCGCGCACCCTTGGAATCAAACTTCAACGTCACAATCGGCTGGTTCAGCGGCGGACGGTAGTCCACGCCGGCGCTGCGGAGGTTCTCGCCGGTCAGTTCGACCAGGCGGCTGACGTAGTAGGGCTGGAACAGCTCCTGGCCCTGGCGGATTTCCTTCATCAGCATGAACTCGTAGTTCGGCTGGGGTTTGAACGCGCGGAGGCGGCTCCGGACGTCGGCCGCCGTGGTGCCCGGCGCGTCCAGGGAGGTGTCGCGCTTGTAATACTCAACGGATCGCCATTGGCCGTTGGGCATCTGCTCGTCGATGGAGACGATCTTGTATCCCTCGGGCGCCAGTTCCTGGTCGAAGAGATCCTCGACCAAGTCGTCGTTCTTCGGGTGCACCATGCGGAACTCGAGGAAGGCGGCGCTCTGGATGTTGCGCACCGCCCGTTCGCGGTCCTCGGGGCCGAGGCCGGGCATCTGGACAACGATGCGGTTGTTGCCGGGCTCGGGATAGATGATCGGCTCCGCGACGCCCATCGCGTCCACGCGGCCGCGGATGACTTCGAGGGCGCGGGCCTGCGCGTCCGAGATGGCGTCCGGCGCCAGGGTGGTCGTGTCCACCTCGAGCACGAAACTCATGCCGCCGCGCAGGTCAAGGCCCAACTTGACCTTATCGCGGAGGGGGGTGACCAGCACCATTGACCAGGCCACGAGCCCGATGAGCACCAACCATTTCCAGAGCGAATGCTTTTCCATGTTTCCGAATCCTCTTTCGCGCCAACGCGTTGCAACTTACGTCATTTCCGGGCGGGACCGTCCTCGGGCACTTCGCCTTTTTCCAGCACCTGCGTGACCGCCCCGCGGACGACCTCGAGCTTCACGCCCTCGTCGACCTTGATCGTGAAGGTCTTCTCCTTGGCGTTCGTGACGATGCCCAGGAGGCCGCCGCAGAACACGACGCGGTCGCCGCTCTTGATCTGCGACAGGAGGGCGCGGCGCTCCTTCTCGCGCCGCTGCTGGGGGCGGATGAGCATGAAGTAGAAGATCACCAGCATCAGGCCCAGCCACCCGATCATGAACACCGGCGACTGCTGCTGCTGTCCCCCGGCCCCGCCGGGCGCCGGCGCCATGGCCAGCCACGTCATCATAAAGTCCATTTTTTTCGCTCCTTACTCGTCGCGACCGGGTTGATCCCGGTCTTTCCCATACTGTTCCACAAATTCCTTCGCGTACTCCGCGAACCCGCCGGCCCGGATGGCCATCCGCATCTCCTGCACGAACGCCTCGTACCGGAACAGGTTGTGTATCGACAGCAGGCGGATCCCCAGGATTTCGCCCACGTTCATCAGGTGCCGCACGTACGCCCGCGAGAAATGACGGCAGGCATAGCAGCCGCAGCCTTCCTCGATGGGCCGGGGATCTCGGGCGTACAGGGCCGCCTTGACGGGATACTTCCCCGCGCGCGTGAACGCCGTGCCGTGCCGCGCCAGCCGCGTCGGCATGACGCAATCGAACATGTCCACGCCCCGGGCGACGGCCTCCACCATGTGCTGGTGCGAGCCGACGCCCATCAGGTAGCGGGGCCGGTCCGCCGGCAGGTGCCGCACGCTATCCTCGATCCCCTGCAGGATCAGCGCGTGCGGCTCCCCCACGCTCACGCCGCCGATCGCGTAGCCGTCGAAGCCCATTTCGATCAGCCCGCGGGCGCACCGCTCGCGGAGGTCCGCATACACGCTGCCCTGCACAATGCCAAAGACCAATTGCCCGGCTGCCCTCGGCTGCCGCGCACATAAGGCCGCCCATGCTAGGGTCCGTTCCACGGCTTGGCAAGCGTATTTCCTGTCGCACGGGTACGGCGCGCATTCGTCGAAAACCATCGCAATATCCGAGCCCAGCCGCCGTTGGATCGCCATGGCCGACTCGGGGCCGAGCACGTGGGTGGCGCCGTCGACGTGGGACTGGAACGTGACCCCGTCGTCCGTGATTTTATTGAGCTTCGCGAGGCTGAAGACCTGGTAGCCGCCGCTGTCGGTCAGGATCGCCCGGTCCCACCCCATGAACCGGTGCAGGCCGCCCAGTTCCTCGATGATATCCACTCCCGGGCGGATATTGAGGTGGTAGGTATTGCCGAGGACGATCTGGAAGCCCAGGTCCTCCATCTCCGCCGGCGTCATGGCCTTGACGGTGGCCTGCGTACCCACGGGCATGAAGACGGGCGTATCCACCGGCCCGTGCGCGGTCCAGAGCCGGCCCAGCCGCGCACCGCAGCCGGGGTCCTGATGCAGAATCTCGAAGGTGCCGGGGGTCATGGAGGTGGACAAAGGGTTCAGGGTTCAGGGTTCAGGACCAGCCACCATTCACTATTCACCATTCACTATTCACTTCCGAAACGGATCCGGCACCGCCGCCAAAAGCGTCCGGGTATACTCATGCGACGGGCTTTCGTAAAGCCGATCCGTCGGGGCGGACTCGACGATCCGGCCCTCGCGCATCACCAAGACCCGGTCGGCGATGCTGCGGACGACGGCCAGATCGTGAGATATAAAGAGGTACGCCAGCCCCAGTTTCTCCTTCAACTCGATCAGCAAACGCAGGATTTGCGCCTGCACGGACACGTCGAGCGCCGAGAGCGCCTCGTCCGCCACCAGGAAACCCGGTTCGACGGCCAGGGCCCGGGCGATGGCCACGCGCTGACGCTGGCCCCCGCTGAACTCATGCGGGTATCGGCCCGCCGAGGAGGCCGGCAACCCGACCAGGTCCAGCAACTCGGCCACCCGCGCGGCCCGGTCGCCCGCCCACCGGTGGACGATCAGCACTTCTTCGATCGCCCGGCCCACCGTGATCCTCGGGTTAAGCGAGCCATACGGGTCCTGAAATAGAATCTGCGCCCGCTTCCGGAATGATTTCAGCGCGGGCCCTTCGAGCCCAGCGACATCGACGCCCTCAAAAATGACGCGGCCGGAATATATGGGTTCCAAGCGGAGCAGGGCCCGGCCCAGCGAACTCTTGCCGCTTCCGCTCTCGCCCACCAGCCCCACCGTCTCGCCGCGCCCGATGGCGAAGCTGACCTCATCGACCGCGCGGACGATCTCCTTTCCGCGCCGGTACTGCACGCGCAGTTCGCTCACCTCGCACAGCGGGACCGGCTTCATGCGTCCCTCCAGAAATGGCAGGCCACCGCGCGTCCCGCGCCGGCCTCCTCGTCCGCGGGCATCCGCTCGCGGCACACGGCCTGCGCGCGCGGACAGCGGGGATGGAACCGGCAGCCCGTGGGCCAGTCCGACGGGTCCGGCACGGAGCCCGCGATGCCCGACACCCGCGCCCGGCTCCCGGTCAGCCTGGGCACGGCGTCCAGCAGCGCCCGCGTGTACGGATGCGCCGGATGATCCAGCACCTCGCGCACCGGGCCGGACTCCACGAGGCGGCCGGCGTACATGACGTAGACCCGCCGGGCGATCCGGGCGACGATGCCCAGGTTGTGCGTGATCAGCAGGACCGCCATGCCCAGTTCCGCCTGGAGCCGCGCGAGCAAGTCCATGAGCTCCGCCTGGATGGTCACGTCCAGCGCGGTCGTCGGCTCGTCGGCCACGAGAAGCTTCGGCCGACAGGCCAACGCCATGGCGATCATCACGCGCTGCTGCATGCCGCCGCTCAACTGGTGGGGATAGGCCTTGATCAGCGCCGCCGGATCGGGCAGCCCGACTTTGCCCAGGAGCGCCACGGCCGCGGCTGGCGCATCCTCGTGGTGCCGATGCAGCCGGATAGCCTCCATCACCTGCGCGCCCACCGTGAACAGGGGATTGAGCGCGTCGGCCGGCTCCTGGAAGACGTAGGCGATCTCGCGCCCGCGCACCCCGCGCAGGCCGGCGGAGGGCTGCTGCAGCAGGTCCTCCCCCGCGTACCGGATCTGGCCGCCCGCGTACCAGCCCGGCGGCTCGGGCACGAGCCGGGCCAGCGACAGCGCCGTGACGGATTTTCCGCAGCCGCTTTCGCCGACCAGCGCGACCGTTTCGCCGGCGCCGACCTGGAACGAGACGCCGTCCACGGCGCGGGCCGGCCGCGCGGCCGGCCCGAAGCAGACGCGCAGGTCGCGCACTTCCAACAATGGTTCTAACGTGGTCATGCCGGTATTTCGACAGGCGGGTAATCTAGGCGCTCGCCCGCGCTTCAACCAGTTTTTTCAGAGCGCGACAGCATCGTTGACACGCTCCTACGGCTCCCGTATGAAGGAGCGACCATTCCATGAATCGTCCCGCCAAAACGGTATTCCTCTCCGGTGCCGGAGGCATGGGGAATCTCGGCGCCGAGGCGATCACGCTCGCCGTCATCCCGTTTTTCCAGGAGCGATGGGGCATGGATTCCCGCTTCATCCTGGCGGCCTGGGACCCGGCGCGCATGCGGGACCTGCTGCGCGGCCTGCCCGGTGACTTCGAGGTGGTCAAGCAAACCGTCCCGTTCGACCGGCCGTCCCTGGTCCGGCGCTCGGACCTGTTCGTGGTCTGCGGCGACGTGGCCCTGACGGAAACGGTGATCCCCATCCTGCCCTGCTACTGGACGTTCAAATCGCTCTGGGCCCGGCTGTTCGGCGCGCGCGTGCTGTTCCTGGGCGTGGACGCCGAGCCCCTGCGCCGTCGCCTGAACCGCTGGGCCCTCCGTCTCGTGCTGGACCGGGTCGTGGACCGCTACCTTGTGCGCAACGAGGAGGCCCGGCGTCACCTCCTGGAGATCACGCGCCGCCCGGATCGCCTCTTGCTCGGGTGCGAGCCGGCCCTGCTGATCGAGGACCGCTACCTGGACCTCTTTCCCGCGCCGCCGATCGATCTCCACGGCGCGAAACTCGCCGTGGGGCTGGGCATCCGCGATTTCTTTTCCGAGCCGCTGCGCCTGGATCCCCTGCGGCTGAAGCTGACCCGGCGCGACACCGCGCCCGGCGAGCTGTCTCCCCGGATGAAGCAGACCGTTTCCCGGCTGGCCCATATTGCCGACCGCCTGGCGGAGAAGCACGACGCCCGCCTCTTCGTAGTGCCGCACCACGCGCTCCACGAGTCCAAGAAGGTCATCCTGTCGGACCGCGAGATGGCCGGACACCTGCGCGCGGCCATGCGGCATCCCGACCGGCTGGAGGTGCTGCCGGAGAACCTGCACCCCTACGCCGCGATGAACTTCTATCGAAGGTGCGACCTCGCGGTCTCCATGCGCCATCACACGAGTTCGTTCGCCTTCCGATTCGGCGTGCCGGCCATCGGGCTCGGCGTCAGCGAAAAGATCAAGGGACATTTCCGCCTCGTAGGCCAGCCCGAGCTGCTGCTCGATCCGGGCGACCCCGACCCGTCCTCCGCGGACCGGGTGGTGGACGACGCGGTGGTCCGGCGAACCGAGTTGTCCCGCGGGCTTCTTCTGCGGCTCCCGGCGCTCCAGAATGAAATGAAGCAGGCGCTCGACGTCGCCATCCGGCATGACTGACGCGGAAAAAATCCTCGTGGCCCTTCGCAGCCTGGCGGCCATGGCAATGGGCGGGGCCTTTTCGGTCATCGCCTACGCGCTGGCCATCCGCCTTTCGGGTGCCAGCCCGGCCCTGCGCCGGCTCTGCGCGGCCATCCTGTCGGCCTTGTGGCTGGCCACGGTTCTCTTCCATTTCCTCATCGGATTCGGGCAATTCCGGCTCGGTACAGCGTTGGCCTCGCTAGCGGTCCTGCTGGCCGCCACGCTCCGCTGGATCACCCCGCCGGACCGGCTCCTGCGGCAATGGCGCGGTGACTGGGCGGCTCTTCACGGGGCGCTGAAGCCAGTGACGGCCACCGGCTGGCGGCGGGCGGGATTCGGGCTGGCGCTGTTCCTCATCCTGCTAGCCCTGATCCGCGCGCTCCTGCTCCCGCCGCTGGGCTGGGACACGATCACCTATCATGGCGTAAAATCCGCGCTGTGGGTTCAGCAGGGAACCGCCGACCTGTTTCCCGCTCCGGGCGGTTGGGGCACGAAGGCCATGCTGCCCGGCGGCAGCGAAATATTTCATGCCTGGGCGCTTCTTCCCTTTCACAGCGACCTGCTCATGGGCTTCGTGGATTTCGCCTGCTGGCTGGCCTTCGGATTTTTCCTCCTCCAGTTCTGCCGCGAAATCGCTGCGCCTCCGGGCGCGGGCCTTCTGGGCACGGTGTACCTGCTGTTCCTGCCGGCCGTCCGCATGCAGGTGGGCAGCGGCTACGGGGAAATGCCCCTGATGTGCGGGGTCATGGGCGGCTTGATCTTCGGCCTGCGCGCGCTGCGCCGGAAGGAGGCCGGCTCGTTGCTTCTGTGCCTCATGGCGTTCGGCGTGGCCGCGGGCATCAAGACCCATATCTGGCCCGCCCTCGCCTGGGTCGGTTTCGTCCTCGCGATTTTCGTATTCACCCGGCGAGGAGAGGATCTTCGTGCGCTGCGCCCGGCGCTCCTGCTCGGGATCCTCTTCGCCGGGCTGGCCCTCCTGCCCTGGCTGGCGCTGAATCTCCGCGCGGGCCACCCGCCCCTCTCACCCTTCCCGGTCCGGATCGGCGGACTGGTCCTCGGCGAGCCCACGCCAACCTACACGATCTACCACCATCGCGAAGACATCGAATACGGCAACCTCGCCATGGAATGGGCTGCCGTGAAGGACCTTTTCCAAGCACCCTTCTCCACGTGGCCGCACATCGGGGTGCTGACCCTGCTCCTGGCTGTGTGGGGGTGCCTTCGACTGGCGCGCTGGAGGACCTTCGGCGCGCTCGCCGCCCTGTGGCTGGCGGGATTCGTCGGGATCAACCTGCTGGTGTTCTGGGGGCCTTCGTTCACCGTCATCCGCCAGTTGTGGGCCCAGGTAGGAGGCCGCTTCCTGCTCCCCGCCTTGTCTCCAGTAGTGCTGATCGGAACCGGCGCGCTCTGGGGCGCGCCTTCTCTTCGGCGCATCGGCGCCTCGGTGATGCTGATCGCAACGCTTCTGCATGCCATGGTCTCCACCTTTTTCGGCTGGGCGGACTTTGCGCCGCGCACGACGGGCAAGACCGCCCTGATCGCGGCTCTTTTCACGGCCGCAGTCATCCTGCTGTTTCATTTTGTCCGGCGGCGCGGGCGGGCGTTCATGATCGTTATCGCGGGACTGGCCGCGGCCTCGGTGGCATTGCAGAAGGAGCGCGACCACCTGCGGTACCAGGCCCTGAAACAGAGCCGGGTCATGCACTGGATGGAGACCCGCTGGGCCGACGGCGCACAGATCCTGGACGATCCGGACACCCCCCGGCACATTGCCATCACCGCGGGTATCGACTACAACGGCGACAACTGGTTCCTCTACTTCTTTCTCGGGCGCCGTTTCCAGAATATGCTGACGTACATCCCCCCCACCCGTTCGGGCCGCATCCTGGATGCCGTCGATTGGGAGGACCTCGCACGGCACAGCCGCGCCGAAGCCTGGCTGGAAAGGATCCGGCGCAGCCGCGTCACCCAGGTGGTCAGCCTTCCCCCGTGGTCGGTGGAACTGGAGTTCATGCAAGGCGAGCCCTGGTTATTTTGGAAGGCCGCTGGAGACGGGAGAACCTGGGGCGTCTACCAGATCCGGAACCGCGACGCTACTCGTAGCGCAGAGCCTCAATAGGATTCAGGCCGGAGGCCTTGCGCGCGGGCCAGAGCCCGAAGACTACGCCGACCAGGGCGGAGAACACGGTCGCCAACAGCACGGTCGGCGCCGTGACGGAAACCGCCCAGCCAGCGAACCGGCTCATCGCCGCGGAAATGCTCCAGCCGGTAAGAATCCCCAGTACGCCCCCGCACACGCTGATGACCACGGCCTCGACTAGGAACTGGACCAGGATGTCCGACCGCCGGGCCCCGATGGCCTTGCGGATGCCGATCTCGCGCGTGCGCTCGGTGACGCTGACCAGCATGATGTTCATGATCCCGATCCCGCCCACGAGCAGCGAGATCGCCCCGATGCCCGCCAGCAGCATGGACAGGGTCCGGCTCGTGTCGAGGATGGTCTTCTGGATATCCGCCATGTTGAAGACCCGGAACGGCTCCTCCTCTTCCGGGCTGATCCGGTGCCGCTGGCGCATCAGCTCGACGGATTTCGCTTCCACGGCGGACAGCACGCCGCCGTCTGTCGACTGGATCTCGATGGTGTCCACGTAGTCGCGGCCGAGCATGCGCCGCATGGCCGTCGTGACGGGGATGACGATCTGGTCGTTCGGATCGAACCGGAACCCCGTGCCGCTCTCGGCCAGCACCCCGATCACCTCGAAAGCCACGCGATTGACGCGGAGCGTCTGGCCCACGGGATTCACTCCGCCGAACAGCTCGCGGGAGACCGTGGCCCCGATCACCGCGACGCGGGCGCGGGTCCGCGCATCCTCGTCTTCCAGGAATCGGCCCGCGGCCACCGTCAGGTTCCGCATCGGGGCATAGGCCGGGACCGTGCCGACGATCTGCGTTCGCCAGTTCTTTCCGCCGAACGTCGCCTGCGCGCCGCCCCCGACGGTCGGCGCTACGGCCTTGACCCCGGCCACGCCATCGCGGATCGCGTCGACGTCCGCCAGGCTCAACCGGGAAGCCGCGCCGACCTCCATGGCTACGCCGCGAGCTTCGATCCGGCCGGGCCGCAGGACAAGCAGGTTCGCGCCCATCGCGCCGATGCGCTCCTCGACGGATTTCTTCGCGCCGGTACCGAGCGCCAGCACGGAAATCACCGCGCCGGTTCCGATCAGGACGCCCAACATGGAGAGAAACGCGCGGGTCTTGTTGGCCGCCAGCGCGCGGAAGGCCTGGCGCACCATGGAGAACCCTTCGACCAACCGTCGCGCCCAGCCTTTCCGGCCCTTGCCGGCGGACGCGCCCGCGAGATCGGTCTTCGACGGCAGGGCGTGATGGACTTTTCCCGCGGCGAGGGCATCGCCGACAATCCGCCCGTCGCGGATGGTGATGACCCGTTCCGCCCGCGCGGCGACCTCGGGATCGTGGGTCACGATGATCACCGTCAGGCCGGAGGCATGCAGGTCGCGAAGGATTCCTAAAATCTCCACCGCGCTGCGGCTGTCGAGGTTGCCCGTCGGCTCGTCGGCCATGAGGATCGGCGGCCGGTTGACCAGCGCGCGGGCAATAGCCACGCGCTGCTGCTGGCCACCCGAGAGCTTGTTAGGCGCATGATCCATCCGGTCGCCCAGTCCGACCCGCTCGAGCAGTTCCTTCGGCGAGGCGGGGCTCGGCTGGTCGCTGTAGATCAGCGGCAATGCGACGTTCTCCCTCGCGGAGACGCGCGGGAGCAAATTGTATTGCTGGAACACGAAGCCGATCGACCGCGCGCGGAAAGCGGCCAGTTCGCGGTCGGAGAGGCTCGACACGTCCTGCCCGTTCAACCGGTACGAGCCCTTGTCCGAAACGTCCAGCAGGCCGAGGATGTGCATCAGCGTGGACTTGCCCGAACCGGACGGGCCCATCAGGGCCACGAACTCGCCCGCGGCCACGGACAGCGACACCCCGCGTAGCGCATGAACATCCACCGAGCCCATGCGGTACGTTTTATGAATATCCCGGACTTCAATCATGGACGTCGTCCAGGCGGGCGCGGCATGAACGGAGTGCTGCCCGACTCTTGCCGTCGCGGCAGATCGAAAGAGGACTTCACCACGCGCTCGCCGCCGTTAAGCCCCTCCAGGATTTGCACGCGGCCGCCGCCGGTCAGGCCGGTCTTCACTTCGCGTTCTTCCGGTGCCGCCCCGGGATGGCGGGGCGCGAGCAGGACCACGCTGCGCCCGTCCCGGCGCACGAGGGCGTCCAGCGGCAGGGTCAGTGCGTCGTCCGCCGCTTCCACCACGAACTTCACGGTCGCGGTCATGCCGCTCTTCATGCGCTCGGGCACGGCCTCGGGTTCGACCTCGACCTCGTAGATGGTGACGTTGTTCACGGTGGTCGCCTCGTAGGCGATATGCCGAACGGCCCCGCGGAACGGTTCGTCCGCGTAGGCATCGAGCGTGAGCGCGGCATCCTGCCCGGCGCGGACAAGCCCGATATCCGTCTCGTCAACCTGCGCCCGCACGATGAGCCGGTCGGAGAGCACGAGGGCCGTATCCGCGGCGGTCAGCGTCTGGCCGGGCTCGGCCTTGCGCGCGATGATCGTGCCGGCCAGCGGCGCGATGAGGGGCGTGGCCTTGTAGACTTCCTCCCACTTGCGCAGCACGGCCTCGCCCTGCGCGCGGGCGGCATCCAGCAGGGCGGCGCGGTCGGTGGAACTCATCCGTGCGATCACTTCGCCCCGCTCCACGGCCTGTCCCTCCGCCACCAGCACTTCCTCCACGCGCCCGCCGATCGGCGGCTTGATCTCGATGCGGTTGCCCGGCTCGACCACGCCCGTGGCCTCGATGGAGACCTCGATCCGTTCGCGGGTGAAATCGACCTGTTCGAAGAACGGGGTCTTCTTGGCCTCCTTCTCGCGGTGGGTCCACCCGTACCATCCCCCGCCCGCCGCGGCGGTCAGGACCAGGAACAGCAGCGTCTTTTTCATCGGCTCACCTCATTTTCCGCCGGGAAATCGCCCCGGCCCGTGACGTAGCGCCACGCGGCCTCGGCCAACAGGGCCTGCTGCTGCGATTGCAGCAGTTGACGCTGATAGGAAATGCGGTCGTTCTCGATCACGTCCCAGTTCTCGAAGGTCAGCAGGCCGGCGCCGTACTGCTCGCGCGCGATCTCCGCGCGCAGGTCGGCCGCGGCGAAGTAGCTTTCCTGCACAGCCACGTTCTCCGCCGCGTTGCAGTACGAGACCCAGGACTCGTTCAGATCGTTGATCAGCCCGTTGAGCGTCTCGCTCTCCTGCGCCTCCGCGCGCGCGAGCTGCGCCCGCGCCGACGCGACCTCGTAACGGGTCCGGCCGCCCGGCCAGAAGGGAAACGACAGCCGCACGCCCGTCGACCAGCGGTCGGTGTCAAAGGCATCCTCGTCCCCGGACCGGCCGGCGGAGGCCGAGAGGCCGATGTCCGGCCGGTAGCCGCTGCGGGCGCTGCGGACGCCGGCTTCGGCGGAACGGATGGAGGCCAGGGACTGCGCGTGGGCCGGCGTGGCTTCCGCCGCCGCCGTCCAATCCACGGCATCCGGCGCGGGACGGCACGCCAGCGAACCGGCGACGGTCAGCGAATCGTCCGCGGCCTCGTCGCCCATGGTGCGTAGCAGGATGCGCCGGGCGGCGTCCACCTCCCGCTGCCCCTGCCGCACCTGGACTTCGGCCTGGTTCAGCGACGCCTCGATCAGCGCCAGCGAGCCCTTGTGCTCTCGACCGCCCTCGTAGCGAAGGCCGACGAGTTCCAGGTTGTCGCGCCGCCGCTGCTCGATCTGGCGCAGGACCGTGACCTGCTCCTGGGCCAGCAGCAGGTTCACAAAGGCCCGCCGCAGGTTGTAGGTCACCTCGGCATCGGCCCGCTCGTAGTCGGCGCGGGCCGAGTCGAGCGCGGCCCAGGCGGAGTCCACGGACGCGGCGTGGCGCCCGCCGCTGTACAGCGTCTGCTCGGCGCTGACCGAGGCGCTCAAGGACGCGTCGCCGCCGGACGCCACGCCGTCCTGCTCGGCATGCTCCGCGCTGCCGCCCAGGGAGAGCTGCGGGCGCATGGCGGACTTCGCCGAGCCCACGTTGAATTCCGCCGCGCGGAACTGTTCCCGCGCCGCCGCGAGCGTGGGATTCAGCGCCGCCGCCCTGCGTACGCAGTGCTCCCAGGTCATCGGTTTCGCGGCCGCGCTCGCCGCGAGGGCCAGCCACGCCAGACAGATCCACCCGTGTTTCACGGCTTGTTCTCCGGGGGCGGCTCGGGAGGCGCCGCGCCCTTGAACGGACGCGGCCGCAGGTCGTCGGCATCCATGGCATCGAGCCGGGCCTGCTGGCTTTCCGTCAGGCCGGGCCGCATTTCAACCAGGGCTTTCTCCCAGCAGGCGTGAAAGGCCTTGCGCCCTTCATCGCGTATCCTGTGAATTTCCGCGGCGGTCCGACGCACAATTTCCCGGACGGCGGGCTGTTGCTCGCCGGTCAATTCCAACCGCTCGTTGAGCTTGCCCATCACCCAGTCCTCGATCCGGGGCGGCCCGGCCCGCAGAATGGTTTGGAAGCGGGCCTGCTCCCAGGCGCGGCCGCCGAAAAAGCCCAAGGCCAGCCCGGAGGCAAACAGCAGCAGCAGGGCGATCCCGAATTTCGTTTTCATCGCGTCACTCTCCGTTCGAAGCCAGCCAGGTAACCCCCGCGCCCGACTCCATGACCTGCCACGCCCATTGCGGCTCGGACGGAGCGCGGGTCAACAGGATGAAGCTCAACACGGCCACGGCCGCGGCGGCCGTCCAGGCCAGCCGCCACGCAAACGCCGAAACGCGCTCCGGAAACGGCGTCAGGCGGGGCGCGCCTTCACGTCGCAGCACGTCCATCACGCCACGCATCCAGTTCTCCGTCGGCCCGGGCACGGGCTGCCGCCGCCACGCCTCGGCCATCGACTGCTCGCGGATATCCAGTTTCATACCGGTGCCTCCCCGCCCATCCGCCATCGTTCCAGAATACCGCGCAGCGCGCGGCGCGCGCGCAGGGCGCGCATCTTGGTTTTGGCCAGCGACCAGCCGAACCCGGCCGCTACGTCCTTCAACGGCACTTCTTCGAAATACACGGCTTCCATCATCGCCCGGTCCTCCGGATCGAGCGCCTCCAGGGCTTGGCGCACCGCTCGGGCGGCTTCCTCGCGACCGGCCTCTTCCCGACCCTGCTCGCAAACGGGTCCGGCCGTGACCCTCTCCAGCCAATCCCGCGCATTTTCATCCCGCGGTTCCGCGCGATGCCGATCCACCCGTTTACGCAAGCGCCAGTAGTCATAGCAGCGCCGCCGCGCAATCCGCAGGAGCCAATGGTCGAACGGCTGGCGCCGGCCGTAGGAAGCGAGAGAGCGGAACGCGCCAAGGAAAACATCTTGCGCCACCGCGGGGACCTCCGCGGCGGGCACGCGCCGCCCGACGTTTTCGAAAACCCGCGCCGCGTGGCGCCGGAGCAGATGCTCGAAGGCCTCCACGTCGCCCCCCACCACCCGTTGGACGATCTCGGCATCCGATTCCATTCCGCAGTTCCCCGTGCGCGCGTCCGCCCGGACGCGTTTCCGGGTTTACTATATACGTCGCCGGCGGAGAACAGAAGGTCACAAGAAAACCCGGCCCGCTCTTCGCTACAGGGATCGCCTTGTCGCCCCCCCCAAAAATCCGCGCGTAAGCCCCCAGACAGGTAGCAGGAGCATGGGCAAGACGCCTGGGATAACGGCGACGGAGGCCCGTCGCCCTCCATGTCGGGTCATCGAGACTCACGAGATGATCCTTGTTGGAGGGCGGTCGGCCGCGACCGCCGTGCAGGATGCCGTGCGCGGACCGATTCGCCGTGCTGCCGAAACGCCTTACGCGCGGATTCTGGACCCCCGTTCGGTCGGGAGGCATTAAGTTGCGGTCCAGTATCGTGCCCCAGAAACACCATCTGACACTAAACGTGTCCCCCACCGGCTTGCCCCCCGCCGGCTTGTCCTTAACGCGTCCCCAGCAACTTGCCCGCGGGGAGCCACAGGTTGTGGAACGGCGCGAAGAGCGCGGCTATCCACCAACTTGTTCACCCGCGAGGCAAGCTCGTGGGGGTCTCGTTTCATGCACGAATATTTCCGGGACACCGCACTCACCCCCGAGGCAAGTTCGCGGGGATCCCGTTCCGTGCACGAGAACTTCCGGGACACCGCACTGGCGTCATGCATGGGACCCCCATGGAAACGGGAGGCCAAGCTCTCTCCCCGCGCTTGACGGGCGGGACGACCGTGTCACGTTCCCGTGTCTTGCGCCAGTTCCCTCTCCAGGCAGGAATGGATTCCCGCGCGGCCTGTTGCGCCGCGACCAGATCGCGCACAGAACACCCCCACGCGGCTATGGGCTCCGCGCTGACATCCGCGCCGCCACCCGGCGACGTTCACGGGTCCGCAACCGCATCGACGCCTGATGCCATCTTGATATTATCCGCACATGCCCGCTGGGCATCTCGCGCGCCAAGCGCGCTCGGATTCGTTCCGCCTCCTTTCCTTTTTCGCGCAGACATCGCACATACCGCACTCGTCCCGCGGATACCGCTCGCCGAAGTAAGCCAGGAGCCGGCGGCGACGGCAGTCGCGCGATTCCGCGTAATCGATCATCTCCATGAGCTTGCGTTGGGCCATCCGGCGTTCGCTGTCCTCCCGGATTTGCCGGATGAAGTAACGGAGGGTCGGAAGATCGCCCGGATCGTAATACAACACGCACCGCGACGGTTTTCCATCCCGGCCGGCGCGGCCCGTTTCCTGGTAGTAGCGTTCGGTGTTTCTGGGAATTTCCCCGTGCAGAACATACCGTACGTCGGGCTTGTCGATGCCCATGCCAAAGGCAATGGTGGCGACCACCACGTCGACCCGGCCGCGGTCGAAGGCTTCCTGGTTTTGCTTTCGCGCTTCCGGTTCGAGTCCCGCGTGATACGGCAAGGCCCGAACGCCCCGGCCGGCCAGCTTCGCGGCCGTTCGGTCCACGTCCGCGCGCCTCATGCGATAGATAATCCCGGGCTGACCGGGCTGTGCCATGACATGCTGAAGGATCTGTTCTTCAATATCCCCCTTGGCCCGCACCTCGTAGTACAGGTTGGGCCGGTCGAACGAAGCCCGTACCCGGTAGGGCGACCGCAGGGCGAGCCGCCGGATGATATCCTCCTGGACGCGTTCGGTCGCCGTGGCGGTGAAAGCCGCTACCGGTACGCGCGGAAGCTGGGCCAGCATCCGGGGCAATTCGAGGTAGTCCGGCCTGAACTCGTGGCCCCACTCCGAGATGCAGTGCGCCTCGTCAATGGCCACGAGGCAGACCGGCACCGCGCGCAGACGATCGAGGAATCCGGGGACGGGAAATCGCTCCGGCGCGACATACAACAAGTCGAGCTGCCCGGCGGCCAGACAATCCAGCACGCTGTTCTTTTCGGAGTCAGGTTGCGAGCTGTTCAGATAGGCCGCGCGGATTCCCCGCCCGCAGGCGGCATCCACCTGGTCCTTCATGAGGGAAATGAGCGGGCTGACGACCAGGCACACGCCGGGCAACAGGCAGGACGGCAGTTGATAGCACAGCGACTTGCCCGCGCCGGTCGGCATGACCACGAAGGCATCGCGCTTCTCGATTAGGGCCTTCACGACGCCCTCCTGATGCTCTCGAAATGCCTCGTATCCGAAAACGGACTTGAGGGCCGCGCGCGCATCCAGCGGCACACGAGTTCCTGTCAAAGCGTTCATAGCCTCCACATCCCATCCTATAGAAAGGAAGGAGGCCGGAGGTATTCCACGGAAAAATTCACCTGCGGCAGAAGGCCGCGGGGGCTTTGCAAATGGCGGAGGGGGAGGGATTCGAACCCCCGGAGCCCTTGCGGAGCTCGTCCGATTTCAAGTCGGATGCCTTAAACCGCTCAGCCACCCCTCCCTACGGAAAAGATGATACGACGGCTGGAAACAGAACTCCAGTCCTACTCCATCCCGGCGCGCGATGAGGATTCGCTGGCCGGCGAAATCCGGAGGACCCGCCACGGGGCCCAGTTCAGCGGGACCTCGTTAAGATAGGTGCGGGCCCCGGTAAGGACACGGTCGGGCGATCCCAGGGCGGCCAGGGGAATCCTAAGTTGAATCACCGGCCCTGTTTTTTTTACAGAGAGGCCGCCGGGAGGCCAAAGCCTGGCTTGGTCCAGGATTTCGACGGAAAAAGCCTTGAGGCAGATATGCAGCTTGGGCATGTGCTCGAACGAACGATCCGGATGATATCCGAAAACATAGACGGATAGGCCCATCCCCTGTTCGAGCGCCCGATTGAGCCGGAGGTCCAGCTTCAACGCGTCCTCTTCCAGGCATACGGTACGGCGCTCGATGCCCACGTAACGATCTTTTTCCTCCGGGTACAGATTCTCGGGAAGGATTTGCGCGGCGTCGCCGGTATCCAGGGGAATAGGTTCGCGTCCCACTGGCACATCCGGGAATTCGCCGTAGAGGTCATTGCGCCGGGCAAACTGTCGAAGCCGTCCGGAACTGAATCCCTCGTCGGTCTGATGCGCCTCGAGCGCTCGGTCCCGGGCGGCCGCCTGGTCATCCGCCGCCGCAACTCCGCGCCAGTTCGCCGCGCGGGCCAGGTCCGGGGGCGCGCAATGCCAGACCTCGGAGCCTTGTGCCGGCCAATCCGTGTAATGAACAAGGTACGGCAGCCGCTCCGGCGCCGGCTCAACGGCCAGGTCCCAGAGCGCCACGCGGGTGAAGAGATAGAAGGCCTGGTGATCGGGATGCTGGTCGGCCGGATGCGAAACCAGAATCCGGGTCGGCCGGAAATCCCGGATCACGTCCTTCAGGTCGGCCAGCAGCACCTCGCCCTTGTATGGCGCCCCGGGGTGGAGCGCCTCGGCATACGGCACTTCGCGAGTCCGGGTGAGCATGCTGCGGAACGGCATCGCCTCCGCCCAGTGCGCGCACCAGATGTTCAACGTGCCGAAGTCCGGATAACCAAGGAAGATCAGATCGTCGGCCTGGAGTCCGAGTTCGGCCGCCGCCGCCTGCGCCTCGCGCATGCGGAGAGGCCCCAGCGTGCTGACCTCGTCGGGTGGAACCGCCAGCCGAGCGCGATAAAGATCGAGCGACCACTGGCTGTGCTCGCCGCAGGTCAGGAACGCCACGCGCACGGGCACGCCGGAATCCGCCAGTTGCCGGATCGTCGCCCCGCAGCCAATCGTCTCGTCCCCGGGATGCGGGGCCAGGACCAGCACCCGCTCATCGGCCCGCCATTCCAGAATCGGGACAGGGATAGAATCGGGCTCCTCCCCAAAGCACCCCAGGGCGGCTAACCACACGAGGCCGCCGACTAACCGCCCCCTGGCTCTCCCGCGTTCTACATGAGGTCTTTGCAACGGCAAACGGCCTCCTCCAATTTCTAGTATGACCGGGACGGACGACTTTTGCAATTTCAGCGTGGACCTCTTTCATGGCGGCGCGCCCAGGCCCACGCGGAACCCGCGCGCGAAGTTGGCTTCATGCGGTTCGGGGGCCTGGCGGACCGCGCAACGGAGGAAGGCCGGACGATCGTCAAACGCACCGCCCCGGAGCAGGCGATGGCCCGTGCCCTTCATGTAGATCCGGGCATGCGCGCCATGGTGATCGTACCCGTCGAAACACCACTCCCAGAGATTGCCCAGCATGTCCGCCAGGCCGAACCCGTTCCGCCCCCGCTCGCCGTACGCGTCCACCGGCGAGATGAATCCATATCCATCACTCCAGGGAAAAGGATTGTTCCAGCGCCACGCGGGATCGCCGGGGACCACGGGTTCATCGCCCGCCGCGTTGAGGCGGCCCGCGCCGCCGGCCACGCTGTTGCCCCACCAGAAACGGGTGTCCCATTGCCCGCCGCGGCAGGCATACTCCCACTCCGCATCGCCCGGCAGACGATACTCGTACCCCTCCGGCAGCCGGCCGGCCGCCGCTTCGCGCGCCGTAAGCCAGTCGCAAAACGCCATGGCGTCGTTCCAACTGACGCAGGATACCGGATGGTCCGGCCGCTGCGGCAGGCCATAGGTGGGATTCCGCCAGTTCGCCCCGGAGACATTCGCCAGTGTCTTGCGCTCCCAGTCGAATCCCCACGCGTAGCCCTGCCGCTCGCCGTCCGTGACATACCCGGTGGCGGCGACAAACGACTGCCACTGCGCCACCGTGACCTCGGTCTGGCCCAGCCAGAAACCCGTCTCGAAATTCGCCAGCGATGGCCCCTCGTTGGCGAACCACTTGCGGTTCCCCTGTCCCTCCGGACCTTCGGTCCATTCCTGCTCGTAAGGCCCCGAGCCCAGCTGGCACAGGCCGGGCGGGATCCACTTCATGACGATCCCCAATCCCTGTATCTCATGATCGCGCCCGGACTCCACAGCCGCCGACGCCTGCGCGACCAGCCAAAGGCCCGCCACGATCCCGCGCGCCCTCACGGCTCGACCTTTCTGCCCAGGCAGACGCGGAATCCCCGCGCCAGGTTCGGGTCATCCGGCCGGGGCGCCGACCGGACCGCGCACCGCAGGTAGCCGGGCCGATCGTCGAAGGCCCCGCCCCGCAGAACGACTCGCTCCATGCGCCCGGTATAGATCTCGGGGTGCGCCCCGTCCGGATCGTAGCCGTCCGCGCACCACTCCCAGACATTGCCCAGCATGTCGGCCAGCCCGAAACCGTTCCGCCCGCGCCCGCCATACGCGTCCACCGGCGCGATGAATTTAAATCCGTCCAGCCAGGGATAGGACAACTCCCACGCACCATGCTCGTCCGCGTCCAGACCGGCCGCATTCATTCGGCCTTCTCCTTCGCGCAGGCTGTCTCCCCACCAGAACGCCGCGCGTTCCCGCCCGCCCCGGCAGGCATACTCCCATTCCGCCTCGCCGGGCAGGCGGTATTCATATCCTTCCGGCAGTCGCCCGGCGGCTGCCTCGCGCGCGGTCAACCACGCGCAGAATGCAACGGCATCGTTCCACGTAACGAAGGTGACCGGATGATCCTCGCGCAGGGGAAACGGGAAGCCTGTCTCACGCCAGTTCCGGCCCGGAAGCAGGGCCATCCGGCCAGCGGCGGCGTCCCACGCCCACGCCGCGCCCTTCCGTTCGGCTTCGGTCGTGTGCCCGGTCGCGTCCACGAAGGACCGCCACTGGCCGACCGTCACCTCCGTGCGGCCGAGCCAGAACCCGTTCTTGAACTGTACCCGGCGCGGGGCGAGGCCCTCGTCAGAGAAAAAGTTTCGCGGTCCCCGGCCTTCCGGCCCCTCGGCCCACGCCCGTTCCTCGGGCGTGCTGCCGATCCAGCCGCGGCCGGGAGGTATCCACTTCAGTTCCAGCGCCAGGTCCGGAACCGACCAGGATTGACCCCGGCGCGGGCCGGACGCCTCACCGCAGCCCGCCAGAAGCAACACGCCGGGGAGAAGCCATCGCCTGTTCAAAAACCGCCGCATACCGCTGGATCATAGCCTCCATTGAGAAAGACGACACGATTTTTTCCCGGCCCGCCGTCCTCATCGCCTCGGCGCGGGCCGGGTCGGCCAGCAGTTCCAACAGGGCATCGGCCAGCCGGTCCGGATCGCCCGGCGGCACCAGCAGCCCCGTCCGGCCGTGTTCCACGACCTCGGGGATACCGTCCACGCGGGTCGCCACCACCGGGCGCCCGCAGGCCATGGCCTCCAGGACGACATTCGGCAGGCCCTCGACGCGCGAACTCAACACGAGCGCGGCGCACTCCCGGTAGAGGGGCACGGGATCCCTCCGCGAGGCGAGCCAGTCCACGGAACCGGGCGGCAAGTCAGCGGCCGCTTCGCGCAATTTCGCGGCCAACGGCCCATCGCCCGCGACACGGAGCCGAACGTCCGGCCTCCGCTGCCGCACGATCCGGAAGGCCGCCAGCAGCGTGGCGTGATCCTTCTTCGGGACCAGCCGTGCGACGTTGAGCAGCATCGGTTCGCGCGACACCGGCCCCGGCGCGAACCGGCCGGTCTCGACGCCATTGTGAATCACAGCCGCTCGCGACTCCGGCACGCCGAGCGACTCGACCAACTCCCGGCGCTGCGACTCGGAATTGCATACGACGCGATCGGCCCACCGCCAGAGCCGGCGCTCGTGCTGGCGCCGCGGCGCGGAGCCGTCGCGGCAGTTGCCGATAATCGTCCGGACGCCGGCCCAGCGGCCGAGGATTCTTCCCCACCGGTTGGGCACGACGGTCCACAGCACGAGCAGGTCCGGCGGATTTTGTTTGAGCGCGCGCCACAGCGCGGCGATCGCCCGCGCGAAAACGACGCGACCGTTCGCCAGCCTGACGCGCGGGACCGGCGCCGGATCGAGGTCCTCACCGGCGGCGAGGGTCCAGAGCTCCACGGCGAAGCGGCCGGCGGGCAGGCCGCGCGCCAGGGCCAGGGCCTGCGTCTGCGTGCCCCCGAATTTCAGGTCCTGGAGCAGAAATACGGTGCGGAGCGGGGCCATGTCAGTATCCCATGAGCCCGCAGCATCGGGTGCAGACGGGCATCAGGCCGTCCTTCGCGAGGCTGCGGCGGAAGGCGCGATAGCGTTCGTCGTTCCACAAATCCGTGAAGGTGCTCTCTTTCGCGTTGCCGACCACGAAGTCGTGATAGTCGCGGCACGGGGAGACGTCGCCGTTGCTGTTGACCTCGAGGGCGTGGTAGATCGACAGGCAGCGGCGGAACCCGAAATCGCTGGCGTGGTCGGCATAATAGCGCCGCAGGTCGTCCGCCGTCTTCAGCCGGGGAATCAGCACGACCGGCGGCGCGCCGCGCCGGCGCGAGCGCCGGAGCACGGCCTGGATCTGCGCGTGCAGATCCTCCGGCCGGTCGGGCTTCCAGCCGCCGATCCAGCCCCGGTGCCGGCGCGGCGCGAACCCGAAGCGGCGCTCGAAATCCCGGTCGTGCGCCGCCGCGCGGGGCTCGTCGATCCACCACGCGAGGTAGTAGACGAACATATCCACGCGCCCGGCGAACGCCTCGTAGAGGTCCGCGAGATGGGGCGCGTTCTCGCGGGAAATGGTCGTGAGGCTGGCGATCAGCGGGAGCCCGCTCCTTCCGCGGGACCGGCGCACCGCCTCGAGCCCGGCCTCGATGGCCTTGAAGTTGTCGGTGCCGGCAGCGGAGGGCCGCAGGCGGTTGTGCAACTCGGCGTTATGCCCGTCGATGGAGACCTGGAGCAGGAACAGCGGCGCGCGGACCAGCCGCGCCGCGGCCTCGGCCACGCGCGTGCCGTTGGTCGCGATGGCCACGGGCATCCGGAGGCGGGTGGCGGAGTCCACCAGGTCCAGCACGCCGTCGTAGAGCATCGGCTCGCCGCCCCACAGGTAGACGATCGGCCGGTGCCCGTGCTCCGCCAGGTCGCGGAACAGCTCGATGTGGCGGGCGGGCGCGACTTCCGCGGCCTTGAGTTTCTTGAGGTCCTGCCCGCGCAGGTAACCTTGTTCGCCCCACTGCCCGCAGGTGGCGCACCGCAGGTTGCAGAGATCGGTCAGGCGCAGGCTGACCTGGCGGATTTTTCCCGCCCGGCCATCCGGATGCGGAGGATAACGCCATGCGAAATAGCGCTTTTCCAGCTGGAGCGAGACCAGCCGCGCCGCGATCCAGGGCCGCCGGAGGACGGGGGCCAGCCCACGCCAGACGGCGCCGCCTCCGATGTCGCTGCTCCGGGTCCCGTCGCAGACCGCCTCGGGTGTCTCGCCCATGGCGCGAAACTCTACAGAAACGGCCGGCCGTGTCCAGAGCGGCCATTGGAGATTCCTCGCTTCGCGCGGAATGACAACCCATCGTTTCTACGGCGGGTATCTCATCCGTAATCCCTTAATCATGCAGGGGCTGTAGGGGCGCCGCTTGCGACGCCCGCGGGCGCCGGCAAGCGGCGCCCCTACATGAGTGTGGCTTTACTCTCATCCTTCGAATTGCTTTGACCGGCCGCACCGCGCGCTTGTGTTGGCGGCGGCCTTGCGGCATCCTGTCCGCATTCAAAGGATTGGACGAACGGGGGCGGGCCATGCCTGAAAAACGAATCGCGCTGTGGTGCACCTTGTGCTGTCTTCTCGCCGCCCGCCCGGGCCCCGCCCAGGAATCCCCGACCGACGCGGAGCCGCGCCGCGTGGTGACCATCGCCGTGGTGCGGGACGGCCCGTGCGCGTATTTCAGCAACCTCTTCGAGCACGTGCGGACCGAGCTCGACGTGCTGGCCGGCGAGGAATGGGATATCCGGTGGAAAGACGATCCCGGCTACGACGCGAACTGGGAGGCCTCGCGCGTGGAGGCCGCGCTCCAAAAGGCGCTGGCCGACGACGGCGTGGACCTGGTGTTCTTGAGCGGCATCCTGGTGACCGAGCACGCCGCGCGCGGCGCCTTCGACCTGGCCCGGCCGGTCATCAGCGGCTTCGTCCAGGACCCGGACGCCGTGGGCATGCCCTACAACGAGGAAGGGTATTCCACGCGCACGAACTTCAACTTCGTCGTCGTGCCGCTCCGGTCGGCGCGCGACATCGAGGAGTTCCGGGAACTCGCCGCGTTCGACCGGCTGACCGTCCTGGTGGACCGCACGCTGCTCGACGGCATCCCGGAGCTGGAACCGGAGATCCAGCGGTTCGCCCGCGAATTCGGGGCGGTCTTCCGGGTGGTCCCGCTGGGCCTCCGCGCGGACGAGGCGCTGAACCAGCTCGGGCCGGACGACCGGGCGGTGTACCTGACGCCCGCCATGCGCATGGAGGAGCCCGAGTGGCAGCGGCTCCTGGACGGCCTGAACGAGCGGGGGATTCTCTCGTTTTCCCTGATGGGCCACGAGGACGTCCGGCGCGGCGCGCTCGCCGGGCTGGCACCCGACATCTCGATCCGCCTGGCGCGGCGGCTGGCGCTGAACATGGAGCAGGTCCTGCGCGGCACGCCGCCGGAGGACCTGCCCGTCCGGATGGACGTGGAGGAAAAGCTGATGATCAACGCGCGCACCGCCGCGAAGATCGGCTTCTACCCGCCGTTCCGCGTCCTGCAGCGCGCGGAGATCCTGTACCGGGACGAGTTCCCGCTGGGCGATACCCTGACGCTGGACACGGCGATGCAACTGGCCGCGGCGAACAACATCGACCTCGCGGTCAAGACGGAGGAAACGGAGGTCGCGCGCGAGGACCGCAACAAGGCGCTGACGACGCTCTTCCCGCAGGCGTCCGCCAACGCCCGGCATTACCGGGTCGATTCCGACCGCGCGGAAGCGTCCGGCGGCCTCCAGCCGGAAGACGCCTCCCTGGGCGGCGTCTCGATCACGCAGTTGGTGTTCAGCGACCCGGCGCTGGCGGCTTACCGTTCCTTGAAGCGGCTGCACCGGGTCAAGGAGTTCGAGCGGGAGGCCCTGCGGCTGGATGTGGCGCTGGAGGCCGGGCGCGCCTTCCTCGACTACCTGTCCGCCCGCGCGGTGTACCGCATCGAAATGGACAACCTCGACCTCACCCGGCGGAACCTCGACCTGGCGCGGGTCCGGCACGGCGCGGGGACCTCGGGGCCGGAGGAAATCTACCGGTGGGAGGCGGAGCTGGCGAAGCGGCAGGGTGCCGTGGCCAACGCCGAGGCGACCATGCTGAAGGCGCTGGCGGCCCTCAACCAGTCCATGGGCGCCCCGATCGACAAGACCTGGGACCCGCGGGAGATCTCCGCCGGCGACGCGGCGTACTACTATCTCGGCCCCGAATTCAACGACCTGATCTCCAACGAGCGAAACTACAACATCCTGATGCGGACCGTGCAGGAGGGCGCCCTGCGGGATTCGCCGGAACTGCAGGCCGTGGACCTGGCGATCGAGGCGCAGCGCATCCAGCTGGCCCAGTTGAGACGGCGGCCGCTCGTTCCCGATATCGGCCTGCAATTCGCCTACGATCACACGTTCGACGAGACGATCGCGGGTCCGACGCTCGCCGCGGGCCCGGCCGCCGATGACGACGAGTGGACCGCCAGCGTGCAGGCCACGTGGCCGTTCTTCTCCGGCGGCGGGGAGGCCGTGGAAGCGGCCCGGGCGCGGGCGGAACTGCGCCGGCTCCAGAACGTCCGCGCGCAGACGGCGCAGCTGATCGAGCAGCGGGCCTACACGGCGATGTATGCGACGTGGGGCTCCTCGCCCAACATCCGGCTGACCCGCCTCGCGGCGGAGGCCGCCGCCAAGAACCTGGCCGTGATCCAGGACAAGTACGCGCGCGGGGCGGTATCGATCCTCGACCTGCTCGACGCGCAGAACCAGGCATTCCTGCAGAACCAGGACGCGGAGCTGGCCGTGTACCAGTTCGTGTCCGACGTCATGGGCGTGCAGCGCGCCATGGCCTCGCTGGGCGCGCTCTCCACGGCGGGGGAGCGCGCGGCATGGATCGAGCATCTCAAGCGGCAGATCGAGGAACCCACGGAGCAGGGAGGCAAGCCATGAGGACACGGTGCTGGGCGGGAGCGGTGGGGGCGGCCGCGCTGGCCGCGCTGGCCGCGCTGGCCGGTTGCTCGAAACAGGAGGCGCCGCCGCCGGCCGTCGTGCGGCCGGTGGTGACGGTGAAGGTCGAGGATTCGGGCGGCACCCGCACGCGTTCGTTCTCCGGCACGGCGCGCGCCGCCGTCGAGACCATCTTGAGCTTCCGCGTCGGCGGCGAGATCGTCGAGTTGCCCGTCAAGATCGGCACGGCCGTGCAGGCGGGCGACCTCGTCGCGCGGCTGGACGCCACCGACTACGAGCTGCAGGCCAAGCAGCTCGAGGCGCAGCGGGCGCAGGCGGAGGCGGAGTGGAAACGCGCGCAGGCGGACTACGACCGCGTGAAGCTCCTCTACGAGTCGCAGAACGCCAGCAAGAGCGACCTCGACCAGGCCCGCGCGGCGTTCGACTCGACCGCCGCCCAGCGCGACGCCGTCGGCAAGAGCCTCCAGCTCTCCCGGCAGCAGCTGGAATACTGCGTCCTGCGCGCGCCCATCGCGGGCGCCATCGCGTCCCGGCCGGTGGACATTCACCAGACGGTGCAGGCGGGACAGGCCATCGCCACCCTGACCGCCGGCGAGCAGATGGAGCTGTTGATCGGCGTGCCCGAGACCCTGATCGCCCGGGTCCACGTGGGCGACGCCGCCCGGATCCAGTTCGAGGCGCTGCCCGGCGAGCCCTTCGACGCCGGCGTCAGCGAGGTCGGGGTCGAGCCCACCGCGTCCTCGACCTATCCCGTGAAGCTCGTCCTCCAGAAGGCCGACGGGCGCATCCGCTCCGGCATGATCGGCGAGGCGCAGCTGACCTTCGCCGCGGAGGAAGGCGGCGGGCTGAACGTCCCGCCCGCCGCCGTGGTGAGCGAGCCGGACGGCCGCCGCTTCGTCTGGGTCCTCGACGAGTCGTCCGGCACGGTGCGCCGGCGCGACGTCCGGATCGGCGCGCTGACGTCGGACGGGCTCCAGATCGTCGAGGGCCTGCAGGCCGGCGAGGATATCGTCATCCGGGGCGTCCACCGCGTCGAGGACGGCATGGCGGTCCGCCGGATGGAGGAAAGCCCGTCGGAGCGCCCATGAACACCGCGACCTGGTGCATCCGGAACAACCGCACGTCCGTCATCGGGTTCATCCTGGTGGCCCTCGCGGGCCTGACCGCCTACCGCACCCTGCCCCGCCTCGAGAGCCCCGACTTCACCATCCGCGTGGCGCTCGTGGTGACGTACTTCCCCGGCGCGTCGCCGCAGAAGGTGGAGAACCTCATCACGGACAAGCTCGAGGCCAAGCTGCAGGAGATGCCCGAGGTCAAGCTCATCGAGTCGCAGAGCATGACCGGGATCTCCATCGTCTCGGTCGAGATGCAGGCCCAGTACATGGACATGCAGCCCATCTGGACCCGGCTGCGCAACAAGGTGGACGACGTGCGGGCCGACCTGCCCGACGGCGTGATCGGGCCGAACGTCAACGACGAATTCGGCGACGTGTTCCCCGTGCTGGTGGCGCTGACGGGCGACGGCTACTCGTACCGCGAGATGAAGGACGCGGCCGACGACCTGCGGAGCGAACTGCTGGCGCTGCCCGACGTCGCGAAGGTCGAGTTGTTCGGCACGCAGGACGAGCGGATCTTCGTCGAATTTTCCAACGCCCGGCTGGCGGAACTGGAGCTGTCGCCGCAGCAGCTGGCCGCCGCGATGAACAGCCAGAACGTCCTCCAGCCCGGCGGCGACGCGCTCGTCGGGCCCGAGCGGGTCACCCTGGAGGCCACGGGCGAATTCAAGACGGTGGACGACATCCGGCAGGTCTCGCTCCGGCGGCCCGGCGCCAGCGAGGCGGTGTACCTGCAGGACGTGGCCACGGTGCGGCGCGGCTTCGTCGACCCGCCCTCCAGCCTCACCCACTACAACGGCGAGTCGTGCCTCGTGCTGGCCGCCAGCATGATCGCCGACGGCAAGGTGACGGACATGGGCCCGCGCGTGTTGGCGAAGGTCCGGGAGTTCGCCAGCCGGCTGCCGATCGGCCTGGACTGCCACCCCTTCTTTTACCAGCACAAGTACGTCGAGCGCTCGATGAGCGACTTCATGAGCAACCTCGTGGAGGCGTTCGGATTCGTCGTGGCCGTGATGCTCGCGTTCGCGGGGCTGCGGATGGGTCTGATCACCGGGGCGCTGGTCCCGATGGCCATGTTCATGTGCATCGGCCTGATGCCGCTGTTCGGCATCCAGTTGCACCAGATTTCCATCGCGGCCCTGATCATCGCGCTGGGCATGCTGGTGGACAACGGCATCGTGACCAGCGAGAACATCCTCGTGCGGCTCGTTCGCGGCCAGGACCGCCTGGAGGCGGCCGGCGGGGCGATGAAGGAGCTCTGGCTGCCGCTCCTGACGTCGTCCCTGACGACGATCTGCGCGTTCCTGCCCATCGCCACGGCGAAGTCAGACGTCGGGGAGTACTGCTTCTCCCTCTTCCAGGTCATCGCGCTGACGCTGTTGAGCTCGTGGCTGCTCTCGATCACCATGGTCCCGCTGCTGTGCTACTACTTCCTCAAGCCGAAGCCGGCCCAGCAGGCCTTCGACTCGCGCCTGTACCGGGTGTACCGGCGGTTCCTGCTGTGGGCCCTCGGGCACCGGCCCGCGTTTCTCGCCGCCATGGTGGGCCTGTTCGCGGCGTCGCTGTGGGGCTTCCGGTTCATCCCGAACATCTTCTTCCCGCCCAACGAGCGCGAGATGCTGCTCATCGACTTCTGGCAGCCGTACGGGACCGACATCCGGACCACGGAGCGCCGGGTCGAGCGGCTGGAGAACTACCTGCTGGCCCAGACCGGACTGGTCCGCGACGTCGCCACGTTCGTCGGCTCGGGCGGGCCGCGCTGGTACCTCGCGCTCAACATCGAACAGGACAACCCGAACTACGCCAACCTGGTCGTCAACACCGTGGATACCCCGGCGGCGCAACGCTTGATGCCGATGGCGCAGGCCTACCTGGACGGCGAGTTTCCGGATTGCCGCGCCACGGTGAAGATGCTGGAGAACGGGCCGCCCGTCGGCGCGCCCATCCAGATCCGCCTGTACGGTAAGGAGATCGACGCGCTGTACGCGGTGCGCGCCCGGATCGAGGAGTCGATCCGGGACGTCCCGGGCGTCGCCAACATCCGCGACGACTGGGGCGAATGGACGAAGAAACTGGAGGTGCAGGTCAACCAGGAGCAGGCCAAGCGCGCCGGCTTCACCAGCGAGGACGTGGCCAACTCGCTGCAGGCGCAGATCTCCGGCATGCCGGTGACCCAGTTCCGCGAGGAGGACGAGATCATCCCCGTGCTGCTCCGGTCCAAGAGCGCGTACCGCGAGGACCTCGGCAACGTGGAAAGCCTCCACGTCTACTCCTACGCGACCGGCGCGAACCTCCCGCTGCTGCAGGTGGCGCGGACCCGCCTCGAGTGGCAGCCCAGCATCATCCGCCGGCGCGACCGGACCCGCATGATGACGATCAAGATGGACGTCGAGGGGCGCTTCGCCTCCGACGTGCTGGCCGAGATCCAGCCGCGGGTGGACGCGCTGCGGGATTCCCCGGACTGGCCGGCCGGCTACGCGGTGGAATACGGCGGCGAGGACGCGGACAGCGCGGAGGCGCAGGCGTCCATCTCGGCGGGCCTGCCCCTGGCCATGGGCTTGCTGGTGCTGATCCTCGTCGCCCAGTTCAACTCCATCCGCCGCCCGCTTATCATCGTCCTGACCATCCCGCCGGTCCTGATCGGCGTGGTGCCGGGGCTGCTGCTGACCGCGGCCCCCTTCGGCTTCATGGCCTTCCTGGGGCTGATCAGCCTGGCGGGCGTCGTGGTGAACAACGCCATCATGCTGATCGACCGGATGGAGATCGAGAAAGGGCTGGGGCAGGGCCTGGAGGACGCCATCGTCGTCTCCGCCCAGCGCCGGCTGCGCCCGATCCTGATGACGGCCATCACGACCATCGTGGGGCTGGCGCCGCTCTCCCTGCAGGGCGGCGAGATGTGGCGGCCGATGGCCAACACCATCATGTTCGGCCTGGCGATCGCCACCGTCTTGAGCCTCGTCCTGTGCCCGGTGCTCTACTCCTATTTCTTCCGCGCGCGGTTCAAGGGGTATGCCTGGACACCGGCGGCTCTGGAGAAGACCAAGGAATAGGCTCGCCGCGACGCCGCGGGATGCTACTCTGCCGGCATGGTCACCGCGCTGGTCTATGAGCGATCCGTGCCGCGCTACCTGCTGGCCCGCTTGCTGGGCCGGCTCTGGCCCCGCCGCTTTTTCCCTGCGCTGGCCCCTTTGCGGCTGGCCGCGTACGAGCCGAAAGCCCCGGCGGGCTGGATCCGGCTCCGTGCCCGGCTCTGCGGAATCTGCGGCTCTGATCTCCAGCTTCTCCGAGGAGACGAATCCTTCCTCATGGAGCCGTACGCGTCCTTCCCGTTCGTGCCCGGCCACGAAATCGCGGCCGAGGTCGTCGAGGCGCCCGCCGGCGCGGAGTGGAAACCCGGGGACCGGGTCGCCGTCGAACCCGTGCTCTGCTGCGAAGTGCGCGGCCTGCCGCCCTGCCCCGCCTGCGCCCGCGGGGAGTACCACCTCTGCGACAACTTCACGCGCGGCAACTTGCCGCCGGGAATCTCATTGGGCTACACGGCCGGGCCCGGCGGGGGGATGGCGGAAGAATTCTTCGCCCACCCGCGCCAGCTCGTGCGGCTGCCGGATGCGCTGGACGATAAAATGGCCGTACTGACCGATTCCCTCGCCTGCGCCCTGCAGGCGGTCCTGCCTCGCTTCCCCGCCGACGACCAATCCGTGATCGTCTACGGGGCGGGCATCCTGGGCCAGCATATCGTCCGCCTGCTGCGGGCCCTGGGCTCTCGGGCGCGCGTGTTCGTGATCGCGCGGCACGAGTTCCAGAAAGCCGCGGCGATCGCCGGCGGGGCGACCGAAGCGCTGCGGGCGCCCTCCCGCCGCGAACTGGCGGAACGGCTCGGCGGCCGATTCCTGCCCACGACGCTGGGCGGCGGCGCGGTCGAAGGGCAAGCGGACCTGTTTTTCGACTGCGTGGGCACCGCCGCCTCGATCCAGGAGGGCTTGCTGCAACTCAAACCGCGCGGGCAACTGGTACTCATCGCCTCCTCGGCCGGGCTGCGCTCGCTGGACGTGTCGCCGATCTGGTTCCGCGAGATTCGAATCACCGGTTCCGCCCTCTGCGGCCTCACCGAGTTTCGCGGCGAAACGCGGCGCACGTACGACCGCGCGACGGAACTTCTGGCAGGCCGGCCGGGCCCCTGGCGTGAACTGGTGACGCATGTGTTCCCCCTGCGAAAGTACGCGGACGCCTTCCGCGCGGCCTTCGACAAGCGACGATTCCACAGTATGAAGGTGGCGTTGGATTCCCGGGCATGAGTTCCGCCCAACCCAGCGGCCGCCGGTTCGATCCCTGGCTGCTCCTGATCCTGGCCGCGGCGGCCTTCCTGCTGTTTTACCGCCTCGATCACCGCCCGTTCTGGCAGGACGAGGCGGAGACCGCGTGCCTCGCCCGCAACGTCCTGCGGTTCGGGCTGCCGCTCGCCTTCGACGGCGTGAACCTGGTCTCGCAAGAGGAGAACCGCGAGTTCGGCCCGGATCATGTCTGGCGCTGGTCGCCCTGGCTGCAGATCCTGATCATGGCCGGCTCATTCCGCCTCGGCGGCGAGACGACGCTGGCCGGGCGCCTGCCCTTCGCCCTGTGCGGCTGGCTCACGCTCTGGCTGCTCTACCGATGGGTACGCCGCGAATCCGGCGACGCGGCCTGGGCGAGGTTGAGCGCGGCGCTGCTGGCGCTCTCGGTCCCCTTCCTGCTTTTCGCCCGGCAGGGCCGGTACACGGGCCCGGCGATGCTGCTCACGATGCTTATCGTCCCGGCCTTCTTCCAGCCCTCCGGGGGCCGTCTCGCCGCCGGCGTGGCGGCGCTCGGGGCGCTGTTCCACCTGAACTACATCGTCTTCGCCGCCCTGCTCGGCGGGCTGATCCCCGTTGTCTGGCTTGAGCGGAAAAAATGGACCGCCCTTCAGTTGGCCCTCTCGGCTGCCGGATTGCTTCTGCTGATCGCGCCCGGGTTCTGGTGGTACCGCATCGGCTCGCGCGCGGGGTTGATGGACTGGGGCGGCATGCCCCTCCGCCTTCTTCGGAATGCGACCGCGCTGCTTCAATTCGTCGTGCCCCTGCCGTTCGTCGCCTTCCTGCTCTATCGATGGAGAAAAGAACCGCTCGCCGGCGAGGCGCTGGCGCGCCGGCTGCTGCTGCTCATCGGCGGCGGTCTCGCGGCGGCCAGCCTCGCGCCCCGCGAGTACTTCCGCTATCTCGTTCCCCTCCTCCCGCTCGGCACCGTCGTCAGCGCCTGGGCCGTGCGGACCGCGTGGGCTTCGCATCGGATCGTCGCGGTCTCGCTGGGCGGCCTGCTGGCCTTCACCAACTGGGTGCACCTTGTGCCGATGCAGTGGCTGGGGATATCCTTCCGCCCATGGCACAACGACGCGAACATGCTGACACATCCCAATTTTCCGCCGAAGCTGTTCCTCGCCGAACTGCGCCGGGGCTATCCGGACGTCAACGCCGCGCTGATCGCATTTCTGGACCGCGAGGCCCGGCCGGGCGACACGGTGCTGGCGACGTACGGCGACCTGCCCCTCCAGTTCTACACGGCCTGCCGCATAGTCGGCGGCCTGCAGGGCCCGCCGCCGATACCCGTCGAGAAGCCCGACTGGGTGATCGTGCGCCGGCGCACTTTCCTGACCCGCGACAACGACCTGCCCGCCGCCCGCCGGCAGGCCGACGCCCTGGACCTGGCGCGGGACTACGACGAGATCGCGTTGCCCGCGCCGGACGAGCCGTTCGGTAACCGGCCGGACCCTTATCACCACCATTTCATCCCGCCGCGTGAACCCTACAAGCCGGCGATCGTCTACCGGAGAAAGGGCCCATGAAACGGGAAGGACTGTTGCTCGGAGCCGGCCTGATCCTGCTGGCCCTGTGCGGGGCGGCGCAAACCCCCGAGATCACCCGCAGGCTCCATCCCGCCGGATTCATTGCCGGCGAGTTGAACCGGCTCGAGCGCGAGCGGGTCCGGGTGCGGGATTCGTTCATGGTCCTCCCGCAGACGGAAGGCCGCGACCGGCGTCTCGAAGAAGACCTGGCCGAACTCGACCGAATGCAGGAACGACTCTATTCCCATGCGCCGTGACGCGCGAGCCGCAAAGGCAGCGGCGTGAGCAGGGAATGCCCGAGCGACCGTAATCCTTACGCGCGGATTCCGGGTTCGCCTGCCCCCTTCACAGGAGCGGTGGAATCGGGTAGATTTCAACCATGTTTGACGTGGGGCCCTACATGGCCGCGCACCGCGCGCGGATCGACAAGGAGCTGGACCGGTACCTGCCGCCGGCCAACACGCGGCCCGCCGTGCTTCACGAGGCCATGCGGTACAGCGTATTCGCGGGCGGCAAACGGCTGCGGCCGATTCTCTGCGTGGCCGCCTGCGAGGCCGTATGCGGCTCCGCCGAGCCCGCGTGGCTCCCCGCGTCGGCCCTCGAGCTGCTCCACACCTACACGCTGATCCACGACGATCTGCCCGCGATGGACAACGACACGCTCCGGCGCGGCAAGCCGACCTGCCACGTGCAATACGGCGAGGCCAACGCCATTCTCGCCGGGGACGCGCTGCTGACGATGGCCTTCGAGTGGATGGCGCGCAGCCTGCCGCCGCCGCCTTACCAGCCGGGACACTACGTGCTCGAACTGGCGGAGGCCGCGGGCAGCATCGGCGTCATCGGCGGGCAGGTCGAGGACCTGGCCGCCGAGGGCCAGCCGGCGACCGCCGCCCTGGTCGAGCACATTCACCAGCGCAAGACCGGCGCGCTGATCCGGGCCTCGCTGCGGATCGGGGCGGCCGCGGGCGGAGCCGGCGAGGAAGAGTTCATGGCCCTGACCCAATACGGAGAAGACCTCGGGCTCGCCTACCAGATCACCGATGACATCCTGGACGCGACCGCCACCACGGAGGCGCTGGGCAAGACCGCCGGCAGCGACCGGCAGCGCAAGAAATGCACGTGGGTCGCGGTGCACGGGCTGGAGAGCGCATGGAACAAGGCCCAGACCCTGGCCGCGCGCGCCGCGGAGGCCCTCAAGCTGCTCCATCGCAAGGCCGAGACCCTCAAGGCGCTCGCCCACTTTCTGGTCAACCGGGATTCCTGATAGCCATCCGGCGATGCACCAAGCCGTGCGTTTATGCGGCATCGCCTCGATAAACACATACAGGGGGCACTGTCATTCGCTCACGAGAGGCGATGCCCATGCCGCTCGATCCCTAGGCCATACTTTGTAAAGTATGGCCTAGGCACCCCATGTCTCGGCACGTGTTGTATCTCCGCATCCGCTTTATGGCAGGATAGTTACGTCATGTTCAGGCATGCTTTTTTGTGAAAACTAGCTGCGCCTGACCCTAGGCCATACTTTGCAAAGTATGGCCTAGGGTGATGTCCCGAAAAGAACCTGGCTCTAATCGTGTCGCGCGGCTGGCCCGGTGGGAGCGGCAGGTTGTGAAGCGCCGCGCAGGGTCCAGCCTTCCAACCTCTTGTTCACCCGCGAGACAGGCTCGCGGGGCCCTCTCCGTGCATGAGGACCTCCGGGACACGAGGCCTGGATGAATTCACCATCACAGACAAGAAGGGCCGCCTGATGGGACTCATACCAAATCCGGGTGAATGCGGGTAGATTTCGGGCTCGCAGGAGCTCGCCCCTCCATGATTCCTGCCACTGGAGGGCGGAGCTCTGCGACGCCGTTCGTACCGCCTCTCACCCGTACCTGGTATCAAGGGCGTGCATGTCGTCCAGGAGCGATCGGGTTCGAAAAGCCCCCAAGCCGGGGCCAGAGCCGGCACGCCTATGCGGAAAGTTCCGCGACGCCCAGGGCCGCCGTCAGAAGATAACGGTCTTGTTGTTGTAGACGAGGACCTTTTTCTGGAGATGCCACAACACCGCCCGGGCCAGCACGATTTTCTCCAGATCCTGGCCCTGCCGCACGAGATCCGCGACCGTCTGCCGGTGCGAGACGCGCACGACGTCCTGCTCGATGATCGGCCCCTCGTCGAGGCGCTCCGTCACGTAGTGGGCCGTGGCGCCAACGATCTTCACGCCGCGCGCGTGCGCCGAGTGGTACGGCTTCGCACCCGGGAACGCCGGGAGGAAGGAGTGATGAATGTTGATGATCCGGTTCGGGAACCGCCGCACGAATTCGCCGGACAGGATCTGCATGTAGCGGGCCAGCACGACAGTGTCCACCCGCTCCGCCTCCAGGAGCCGCAGTTCCTGCTCCTCCAGCGCCGCCCGGCTGTCCTTGTTCACGGGCACGAGGTGGAACGGGATGCCGAAGCGCTCGGCCGCCGGCCGCAGGTCGGAATGGTTGCCGATGACCAGCGGAATGTCCGCGTCCAGTTCGCCGGCCTCGTGGCGCGCGAGCAGGTCGTAGAGGCAATGGGATTGGGTCGAGACGAAGATCGCCACGCGCGGCCGCCGGTCGGAAAAGAACAGCTGCCAGTCCATGCGCCGCGGCGCGGCGAGCCGCGCCAAGGCCTCGCCCAGCCGCTCGCGGGGGATCCGGAACCCCTCCAGTTCCCATTCCACCCGGGCAAAAAAAACGTTCTGCTCGACATCCACATGCTGATCGAGATGCAGTATATTGCCGTTCTCGGCGGCGATGAATCCCGACAGGGCGGCCACGATGCCCCGCTGGTCGGGGCAGGAAATCAGCAGAATGGCGGTGTTCGGATTCATGATATGTTGTTATTTTAGTCCAACGGGTACGACCTGCAAGGAGCAATGCGCATGAGCACGGCGGATATCGGCTTGATCGGGCTGGCGGTAATGGGCGAGAACCTGATCCTGAACATGGAGAGCCGCGGCTTCACCGTCGCCTGCTACAACCGGACCGCCGCCCGGGTCGAGGCCTTCGTGCAGGGCCGCGCCCGGGGGAAAAAGATCGTCGGCTGCGTCACGCTCGCGGACTTCTGCCGCGCCCTGCGCCGGCCCCGCAAGGTGATGCTGATGATCAAGGCCGGCGCGGCGGTGGACCAGCAGATCGAGGCGCTGCTCCCCCTGCTGGAGCCCGGGGACCTGATCGTGGACGGGGGCAACAGCCTCTTCACCGACACCCGGCGCCGCGCGCAGGCGCTCGCCGCCCGCGGCCTGCTGTTCGCCGGCACGGGCGTGTCCGGCGGCGAGGAGGGCGCGCTGACCGGCCCCAGCATCATGCCCGGCGGCCACGCGGAGGCCTGGCCGCTGCTGCAGCCGATCTTCCAGGCCATCGCCGCCCGCGTGGACGGCACCCCGTGCTGCGAGTGGATCGGCGCGGACGGCGCCGGGCACTTCGTGAAGATGGTCCACAACGGCATCGAGTACGGCGACATGCAGATGATCGCCGAGGCCTACGCGCTGCTCCGGGACGCCCTCGGGCTTTCGGCCGACGAACTCTCCGCCGTCTTCCGCGAGTGGAACGCCGGCGAACTGAACAGCTACCTGGTCGAGATCACGGCGGACATCCTCGCCCGGAAAGACGAGGAGACCGGCCGCCCGCTGCTCGACCTCATCCTCGACACGGCCGGGCAGAAAGGCACGGGCAAGTGGACCAGCCAGGCCGCGCTCGACCTCGGCGCGGCGGCGCCGACCATGGCGGAGGCCGTCTTCGCCCGGTGCCTCTCGGCTCTCAAGGACGAGCGGGTCGCCGCCTCCGGGCTCCTGGCCGGCCCCGCGAGGAAGCCCGTCGGCCGGCGGGCGACCTTCATCAAGGACGTGCGCCGGGCGCTGTACGCCAGCAAGATCTGCTCCTACGCGCAGGGCTTCCAGCTCATGCGCGCCGCGGCAGCGGAATACGCCTGGTCGCTGAACTACGGGCCCATCGCCATGATCTGGCGCGGCGGGTGCATCATCCGCGCGCAGTTCCTCGGCCGGATCAAGGACGCGTTCGGTAAACAGCCGGACCTGCCCAATTTGCTCGTGGCGCCGTATTTCCAGAAGGCGCTCAAGCGCTGCCAGGGCGGCTGGCGTCGCGCGGTCGCCGCGGCGGTCAAGCTCGGCATCCCGGTCCCCGCCTTCTCCAGCGCGCTCGCCTACTATGACGCCTACCGGAGCGAGCAGTTGCCGGCCAATCTCCTGCAAGCCCAACGGGATTACTTCGGAGCCCATACCTATGAACGCATCGACAAACCGCGCGGCGAGTTCTTCCACACCAACTGGACGGGGCGCGGCGGCACGACCGCCTCGACGACCTATGTCGTCTAAAAGGATCGTCCTGCCGGTCGCCCTCGTCCTCCTGGCCGGGGCCGCGGACGCGCGCACCTGGACCAGCCGGTCGGGCTCGCAGATCGAGGCCGAACTGGAATCCGTGCAGGGCGACTTCGTCGTGCTCCGGGCGGCCGACGGGCGGCAGTTCAAGATCCAAAGCGCCCAGTTGAGCGACGCGGACCAGACCTTCATCGCCGGTAGCGCGGCCGCCCCGGCGCCCGTCCCCGGGGCGGCGCCGACGGCAGCGCCCGCGGCCGCGCCCCCCCCGGCCGATACCGGCGCCGCGCCGGATCCCGCCACCGCCTGGCTCGCCTGCGCGGCGCCGGACCCGCTGCCGACGAGCCAGTTCCCGGGCCTCGTGGCCACGAACCTCCCGCGCATGATGCTCTTCGGCCTCCAGTACGGACCGGCCAAGACGGACGTCCTCTATGGCGCCTTCGAGTCGCCCGATCCGCAGCAGCCGCCCTCCGCGCTCCACCTCTACAGCCCGGAGGCAGAGGGCTACTCGCGGACGGTCACGCTCCAGGGCCTTCGCCGGAAGGTCGGCGAAGCCCGCGTGACGGGATACAAGGACGTCCGGCTCAAGGCCGCCTTCGGCGACGTCCAGATGAGCACCACGCTGGAGTTCATCTGCGGCATCGGCCGGAGCGACACGATCATGCTGATGGCCCCCGTGCAACTCGCGCGGGGCGGCCAGTCGACCTCGTTCCTGCTCGGCGGCTACCTCAACAACGACGCCGTGTACGGGGCCGGCTCGATCAACGCCATGCCCCTGCTCGGCCGGCCCTCGCTGGAGGTGAAGACGTGGATGATGCACGGCCCCGTGCTGACCGGGTTCTGCCAGGTGGGCAAGTTGAGCCTCATCCCCGGGACCGGCATGGCCTCCACCCTCGCCATCGAGGTCGCGGAACGCGAGTCGGGCCGGGTGCTCGACCGGCTCAAGGCGGAATTCAACGAAAAGAAATTCGAGGCCGGGCAGCCGGACCGGACCATTAACCAGGCGCTCAAGCTGGAACCGGGCAAGAAGGTCCAGGTGAAATCCGTCATGGACCTGGGCCCGCTCCTCGGCAAGGCGGAAAAGACCTCGAACTTCTATTGAGCCCGGGGAATTCTGTTGCGATTGCAGCCCGGGAAGAAAACGACTATGGTTCGCGACGGAAGGAAGGGGAACCGACCATGAACTCCCTGCTGAAGACCGCGTGCCTGCTGGCCCTGGCCCTGCCGCTGGCCGGTCCCGCGCCGGCGCAGGAAATCGTCGAGCAACCCGACGCCGGCGTCGTCTACACGATCCCCATCCGCGGGATGATCGAGCCGGCCCTGCTCTACGTGATCCGGCGCGGCGTTCGGGAGGCCGAGGAGGCGAACGCCCGCGCGATCGTGTTCGTCATGGACACGCCAGGCGGCACCGTGGACGCGGCAGGGGACATCGTGAAAACGATCACCGGCCTGAAGATCCCCTCCTATACCTTCGTGGAGAACCACGCCTTTTCGGCGGGCGCGATCATCGCGCTCGCCACGAAAAACATCTACATGGCCCCCGGCTCGATCATCGGCGACGCCATGCCCATACTCTCCACCCCCTTCGGCGGCGTTCAGGAGATGTCCGAGGACCTCAAGGAAAAATCCGTCGCCGCCGTGGCCGCGATCATCCGGACCGCCGCCGAGGCCGGCGGCCATGACAAGGAGCTCGCCGAGAAAATGGTCCGCCGCGAGCTGGAGTTCAAGATCGGCGACGAGATCATCAGCCCGGAGGGCCAGTTGCTGACGCTGACCAACGTCGAGGCCGAGCGGCCGGTCGGCGATCCGCCCCGCCCGCTGCTCTCCAGCGGGACGGTGGACGATCTGGACACCCTGTTGAGAGAGGTGGGCCTGCAGGACGCCGCGGTCCGCAACCTGGAGGTCACGTCCGCCGAGCGGGTGGCCCGGTTCATCGCGGCGCTGGCGCCCCTGTTCCTGATCGGCGGGCTGCTGGGCATTTACATCGAGATCAAGACGCCGGGCTTCGGGCTGCCCGGCATCCTGGGCATCCTTTCGCTGGCCATCTTTTTTTGGGGCCACCACATCGCCGGGCTGGCGGGGATGGAGGAGGTGCTGATCTTCGCGGTCGGCGTGCTGCTGCTGGCCGCGGAGCTGTTCCTGATCCCCGGCTTTGGCGCGGTGGGCATCGCCGGCATCGCGCTGATCCTGTGGGCCCTGCTGGGCGCGATGATCCAGCGTTATCCCGGCGCCCCATGGCTGCCGGCCTGGGACCAGGTCCAGGCGCCGCTGCTGAAACTCTCGATCGCCCTGATCGGCAGCGCGGCCATCGCCGCACTGATCGCCCGGCTGCTGCCCTCCTCGCCGCTGTTCGGCCGCCTCGTGCTATCCGCCGCCACGCGCCGGTCCGAGGGGTTCGCGGCGGCGGCCGACACGCCCTCGCTCGTCGGCCAGCCGGGCACGGCGGTCACGCCGCTGCGGCCCGCGGGCACGGCCCTGTTCGGCGAGCGCCGGATTGACGTGGTCACGTCCGGGGAATACATTGACGCGGGTTCCGGCGTGCGTGTCGTCGAGTGCCACGGGCACCGGGTGGTCGTCGAGGCCGACGCGAAGAATACGCCGGGCGGAGTTTAAACATGGACCCAACCATTCTCCTGTACGTCATCCTGCTGGCGGCCGGGCTGTTCCTGGTGGGCGTGGAAATCTTCGTCCCCGGAGGCATCATCGGGGCCCTTGGGGCCCTTTCCCTGGTCGCGGCCATGTTCATCGGGTTCAAGGCCTTTGATCCGCCCTGGGGCCTCGTCAGCGCGGTCGGCATCATCCTCCTCGCCGGCGTCGGCACCGCGTTGTGGATTCGCTTTTTCCCAAGGACCGCCGCCGGGCGCCACCTGACTCTCTCCAGCGACGGCCGCGAGTTCAAGGCGGCCCCGGCCGCACTCAAGGCGCTGGTAGGCCAGGAGGGACTGACCCACACCGCGCTCCGTCCGGGCGGGATCGCTACGATCGGGGACCGCCGCGTGGACGTGATCGCCGAGGGCAACTGGATCGAGGCCGGGCGGCGGATACGGGTGGTGCAGGTCGAGGGCCCCCGGGTCGTGGTGCGCGAACTGCCGGAAACCGAAAAGGCATCATGAAAATCTTCGCCGGCATCCTGGGGACAGTCCTGGCCGTGTCCGCGGCCGCGGCCCCTTTGAGCTTCCAAAGGACCGAGCAGTTCATCCTGGACGAGAACCAGTCCCTCACGAACGAACTCTGGCTGGTCACCGCGGCGGCCGATATCCGGGGCGTGATCGCGGACGACCTGTTCGCCGTCGGCGGCACACTCCTCGTCGCCGGGGACCTGGGCCGCGACGTCTGGGCGCTCGGCAAGGAAGTGGATTTCACCGGGCGGGCGGCGGGCCACACCCGGATCGCCGGCAGCGTCCTGGATATCCGCGGCACCGCGAACGGCAACCTGATCGCGTTCGGGCGCTCGGTGAGCATGACCGCCGGAAGCGCGGTGAACGGGGACGCAGTGCTCGCGGGCGAGGATGTCGTCGTCGAGGGCCGGATCGGGGGCCGCGCGCAGATCTACGCCAAGCGCCTCACCTTGAGCGGCCGTTTCGAGAACATGGTCCGCGTGTTCGCGGAGGATATCGTCGTGCATCCCGGCACGGAAATCCGGGGCGACCTGGAGTACACGGCGCCGCGCGACCTGATCCTGGACCAGCGGGTCGTGTTGGCCGGGCAGTTGATCCGCAAGGAGCCACTCATCCCGACCCCGTCGACGAGCCTGCGCGAGGTGATTTCCGCGCAGATGCTCCTTTTCTCGGCGGCCCTGCTGGTCGCCATGCCCTTCCTGGCCGTCTTCCCGCGGTACGCGGGCCGCTCGGTGCGCCTGCTGCGCGGGTCGGCCTGGAAGTGCGCCCTCGCCGGGTTCGCCGCATTCGCGCTGTTCCCCATGGCCATCCTGATCCTGCCGTTCACGATCGTCGGCCTGCCCTTGGGCGTGATGCTGCTCCTCGCCTTCCTGCTGCTCCTCTACTTGAGCAAGTTCATCGTCGCGCTGGCGCTGGGCGGATGGCTCCTCCGGCGGCGCGGCCCGGCGCCTTTCTGGCGCGCGTTGTCCACGCTGGCCTTCGGCCTGGTCCTGCTCTACGTCCTGGTCAGCCTGCCGGGTATCGGCCTGGCCGCGTGGCTGCTGACCCTGTGCCTGGGGCTGGGCAGCCTGCTGTTGTCCGTCTTTTTGCCGGCGCCGGAGGAACCTCCCGCGCCGCCGCCGCTGCCGTCCCCCGGGGCCGTCCCCCCCGCGCCGCCGCCCCTGCCCCCTTCCATGGAGAACCCGTAACATTGAACAAGGAGTGAGACTGCCATGCTAAGCCAAGTCGTGACCGTGCTGTTCGTCCTGCTCGCCCTCGCGGTACTGATCCTCATCGGGTTGTTCTTCTACTTCCTGAAGGTCTGGATCCGCGCCGCGATGTCCGGCGCCCGCGTGAGCCTGTTCAACCTCGTCGGCATGAAGCTGCGCCGCGTGCCGCCCACGCTGATCGTCGACGCGCGCATCCGCATGGTGAAGGCCGGGATGGACCTGCAAACAGATCCCCTCGAGGCCCACTACCTCGCCGGCGGCAACGTGATCAACGTCGTCCAGGCCCTGATCGCGGCCGACAAGGCCAACATCGACTTGAGCTTCCAGCGGGCCGCCGCCATCGACCTGGCGGGCCGCGACGTCTACGACGCCGTGCGCACGAGCGTGAATCCCAAGGTCATCGACTGCCCCGATCCGGCCAAGGGCACCGCCATGCTCGACGCCGTGGCCAAGGACGGCATCCGCCTCCTGGTCAAGGCCCGCGTGACCGTGCGGGCGAACCTCGAGCGGCTCGTCGGCGGCGCGACCGAGGACACGATTATCGCCCGCGTCGGCCAGGGCATCGTCAGCGCCATCGGCTCGTCCGTCTCCTACAAGGATGTCCTGGAGAACCCCGACCATATCAGCCGCAAGGTGCTCGACAGCGGGCTGGACTCCCAGACCGCCTTCGAGATCGTATCCATCGACATCGCGGACATCAGCGTTGCCGGCACGGGCGCGCGGGACGTCGCCAACGTCGGCGCCATGCTCGAGACCGAGCGCGCCGAGGCGGACAAGAAGCTGCGCCAGGCGGAGGCCGAGGGTCGCCGGGCCATGGCCATCGCGGCCGAGCAGGAGATGCGCGCCCGCGTGCAGGAAATGCAGGCCAAGGTCGTCGAGGCCCAGGCCGAGATCCCGCAGGCCATCGGCCACGCCATGCGCGCCGGCAAGCTGGGCGTCATGGACCTGATGCGCATGCAGAACATCATGGCCGACACCTCCATGCGGGAGTCCCTCGCCGAGGGCGGCCATGAAACGCCCAAGAGCTGAACCGCGTGAAACCCCGGGAGACCGGTAGGTGAAACACCTGTTGGCAGGCGGAGCGGAAGAGGGCCTTTTCTGGTTCGTCATGGCCATCATATGGGTCGTGGTCCAGATCGTCTCGCGGGTCACGAAGAAGCAGTTGCGTCGCGGCACGCCGCCGCGGCCGGCCCCGGCCGCGGAGAAGACGGAATCCAGCCTGGAGGAATTCCTCCGCTCGCTGGGGGCCGAGCCGATGCTCCCGCCCAAGCCGGTGCAGGAGCCGGAGCCGATGCCCCAGGCCGCGCCGGAACCGGAACCCGTCCCGGCCATCCGCGTACGCAAGCGCCGGGCCCCGCGGCCCCTCGCGCCCGCCGCGCCCGCGGGGGAGCCTCCGCCCGTTGTCGCCCTGCCCCGCCTGGCGCCCGAGGCCGGCGTCATGGCGGAGGGCAAGCGGATGCGCGGGATGATGGTCATCCCGAAGATCCCCGTCGTACGGGTCCAAGGACTCCGCGTGCCGGCCCTGGCCTTCGGCGGCAACACGGTCAGCAATGTACAGGCTGGATCGAATCGTTTCCCGCTCAAGGGGCGCGAGGCCCTGCGCCAGGCGATGCTGCACCGCCTGATCCTCGAGCCGCCACACTACGCTTCCGGCCCCTGACGATCCCCGCTTTCCGGAATTTCACCGCGCGCTTGCACCCTGTGGCAGGAAGCATTATAAGCACTCCATTCGCGGCCGGAGTGGCGGAATGGCAGACGCACTGGACTCAAAATCCAGCGCCTTCACGGGCGTGAGGGTTCAACTCCCTCCTCCGGCACCCACCGCACCATTGTATCATTCGGCATTATGACCACTGCTGACGCGAAATCCACGAGCATGCCGCACGATCCCATGTTCAGGTCTTCTCGCGCGCTTCCCGCAGCGGTGCGCACCGGCAACGACCGGTTCGACGGCTTGTACGCGCTCGCGATCGAGGAACTCCGCCAGAACTCGGTCGAGGCCATCCGGGACGGCGCGTACGACGAAGGTCGGCCCATCCCCCTGCACGCCTTCCAGACCGGCGCGCAGTGGCCCTATGTCTGGACGCGCGACCTCGCCTACGCCGTGCACCTGGCCCTCGCGCAGGCCGATCCGCCGCGCGCGGCGGCCTCGCTGCTGTTCAAGACCAGCCGGCTCAAACCGGCCGTCCGCGGCGGCTTCCCGCACCAGATCGTCCAGGACACCGGCTCCGGCGGCAGCTACCCGATCAGCACGGACCGCGTGGTCTGGCTGATGGGCGCGTGGGAACTGCTCGACTACCTCGACGAGCCGGAACGCGGCGTCTTCCTGGCCCGCATCTACCCCTTCGTCCGCGACACGATCGAGCAGGACCGGCGGCTGATCCATGACCCGGAAGACGGCTTGTACCGCGGCGAGCAGTCGTTTCTCGACTGGCGCGAGCAGACCTATCCCCCCTGGACCGCGGACTCGGTCCTGCCGATCGGACTATCCAAGGCCTTCGGGACCAACGTGCTCCATTTTCACATGCTCGACCGGGGCGCGCTCCTCGCCGCGCAGGCAGGGACGGCCGGGGAAGCCGCGCGTTACCGTGCATGGGCCGACCAGTTGAGAACGGATGTCCGGCGTGGGTTCTTCGATCCGGACGCCGGCTTGCACGCGGCCTACCTGTTCTCCGACGGCGCGACGCCGGTCAGGGTCCCTCGCCGCGACCTGCTGGGCGAATCGCTGGCGATTTTATTCGGGGTGATCGGACCGGACGAGGCCCGCGGGATCACCGAACGCTACCCGACCGGACCGCACGGCCCGCCGGTGGTTTGGCCGCAGGAACGCTCCGTGCCGATCTATCACAACAACGCGATCTGGCCGTTCGTCACCGCGTACTGGATGCTGGCCGCACGCAAGGCCGGGAATGCGGAGGCCGCCGCGGGCGCCATGGATTCGCTTGTCCGCGGCGCGGTGCGGCATCGGTCCAACATGGAGAACCTCGATTTCGTCAGCGGGCAGGCTCACGCGGAAAGCCACGGGATCGCCGGCCCTGTGATCAACTCGGAGCGGCAACTCTGGTCCGTCGCCGGCTACCTGGCGATGGTCCAGAAGGTGCTCTTCGGGCTCGAGACCGGGCGCGACGGTATCCGCTTCGATCCGTTCCTCCCGGCGCGCGTCCGCCGCGACCTCTTCCCCTGCTCGAACACGCTTTCGTTGAACGGGTTCCGATACCGGGGCAAGCGCATCGACATCGAGCTGCGCCTGCCCGCCGGCGAGGCGCCGGAAGACGGCGTGTACCGCTTCGAGCGCGCCACGCTGAACGGCCGGCCCGTCCCCTCCGGCCTCGTCGCCGCCCGGGACCTGGCACCGGTCAACTCCTGGACGCTCCACCTGGCGGCAGTTCCGGCGAAAGCGTCGGGCGTTCATCGCGTGGACGTCACGGACCGGCGCGCGCTGTTCGGTCCGGGCACGCCACGATGGGCGGACTCGGGAATCATGGAAACCGGCGGCCGGCTGACGCTGCACTTCGCGCCGGGCGACGACACGCCGGTCACGTTCACGATATTCCGGGATGGCGCGCTCGCCGCCGAGGGCGTCACGGACACGTCGTGGACCGATCCCGAACCCGGCGATATCCGCGGCCGCCTCCGCTTTTACGCTGTGTGCGCCGTGGATCGCGAAAGCGGCAACGCTTCGCACCTCACACCCTCCCGGTATTTCCTTGGCGCCGGCGAGCGGCATGTCCTGCCCGCGCGCGAGTTCCAACTTGTCGGCGGACGGCTCGCGGACGGCGAGCGCGTCGCCGACTGGGGGGCGCCGGGCGACGAGATCCGGGCCGGCCCGTTCGGTCCCCGGCAGCGCGGCCGGTTCCGCGTGCGCGCGCGATACGCCAACGGGACCTGCCCCATCAACACGGGCATCACCTGCGGGGTCAAGCGACTGGACGTGCTGGACGCGCGCACGGGCGGCCTGCGGGCTTCGGGGTACCTGCTGATGCCCGGTCTCGGCGAAGGGGCCTGGAACCGGTTCGAGTGGTCGTCGCCGGTCCACGCCGACCTCGATCCGGACAACGCGTACGTGTTCCGCTTTTACGAAGACGAGGTCTCGCGCAACATGAGCAGCCTGGAGCACAACCGGCGCTACACGGCCCTGCCGGGCGGCGGGCCGGACGCGTGCAACCGCGTGGACCTCGCGGCCATCGAGGTCCTGTACCTCGGCCCGCCTCCTGACCGGCCAGCCGGAGCGCGTGGGCAGACTTGACCCGAAGGACGCGACCGGGCAAAGGATAGGGCACAAACCGCGAATCCAGGAGCGCCGACCATGCAAACTCCCTGTCCCGTCGAACAGGCGTTGAAGCGGAAGTACCCGGAGCCCGTGGTCCTGGTGACGACGCGCGACGCGGACGGCAAGGCCAACGTCATGGCCGCCGCCTGGGTCTGCTTCGCATCGAGCGAGCCCTGGATGTTCCTGCTGGGCATCGACGCCGAAGCCAGAACGTACGAAGTTATCGTCCAGACCCGGCAATTCGTCGTGGCGTTCCCCCACGAGGGCATGGCCCGGGAGACGCTTTTCGCCGGCACGCATCACGGGCACGGGATCGACAAGTTCAAGGAAACCGGCCTGGCCATGCAGGACGCCGCGGCCGTCCGCGCGCCGCTGCTCGCGGACGCGATCGCCAACTTCGAGTGCGAACTGGTGGAAATCTACCAGCCCGGCGACTGCCCGCTGGTCGCCGGCAAGGTCGTCGCGGCGCATGTGAACCCGGACGCCGATCTCCGCCGCCTCTGCCTCGTGGGGCCCGATTATCGGTTGGGCGGCACGCGGCTTTTGTAGCGCACATGGCATGAGAATCCTGCTTGTCACGCCGCCCCTGCTGCAGTTCAACACACCCTACCCGGCCACGCCGGCGCTAGCCGCCTTCCTGGCTTCGCGCGGAATCCGGGTGTCGCAGGCGGACGCGTCGCTGGAGCTCGTTCTCCGCCTGTTCTCCGGGCCGGGCCTCCGGGCCGCGGCGGCGGCGGCCCGCCGGAGCCGCCATCCGTCCGTCCGCCATTTTCTGTCGCACGTTCAGGTCTATGCCGCCAGCGTGGAGCCGGTGGTCCGCTTCCTGCAGGGCCGACGACCTGACCTGGCACGACGCATAGCCGCGCGGCGATGGCTGCCGGAAGGCCCACGCTTTGCGCAGGCGGATCCGTTCGACCTCGACCCATTGCCGCTCGCCGACCGGGCCCGCTACGTGGCCAGCTTATACATCGACGACCTGGCCGACGCCTTCCGCGAGGGCGTGGACCCGCGCTTCGGCCTGGCACGCTACGCGGAACGGCTCGCTGGCCGGGCCTCCTCTTTCGCGCCGATTCGCCGAGCGCTGGAAGGCCGGCCCACCCTCGTGGACCGCATGATCGATGACATCGCCCGAAAGTTGATTCGCAGGCATCGGCCGGACC